>NZ_JADBRW010000176.1:0-25408 GCF_020247025.1 Microcystis sp. M109S1 | reverse complement strand
TTAACAGGAACCCGAATCCCGATCGCCATTGTTATTGGTTCCCTGGCAGGAGGAATGAGCTATGAAGAAGTCATGGAGGAATATGGAGTTACTCAAGAGCAAATTCTTGCTTCTTTAGCATATTTTTCTGAACTTTTAAATAATGAAATCATTTATCCAATGGAGAAAACCAGTTGAAAATTCGCTTTTTAATTGATGAAGACTGCCCCTTAAGTTTAAGCAACTTGCTAAATTCTAAAGGTTATGACGCTATTCATGTAAAAACCTCTGGACTAAGTGGCACAAAAGACCCTGAGCTATTTCGATTTGCTCAACGAGAACAGTGAATTATTATTAGCCGTGATTTGGGATGGGCTAATATCAAAAATTATCCTCCCAATACCCATTGTGGTCTGATTATTTTACGATTTCCTTTTGAGGCGATAGCGGTAGAAATTAGACAGGTTTTAGAAAATTTTATCAATACCGTAGATATAAAAGAAATTATTGGCTCAACGGTAATTGTGGATAAAAATAAGTTTAGGATCAGAAAATCTGGTTGACAAATTAATAGTGTTCCTAATATAAATTAAACAGCGATCGCCACTTTTAAACCTGATAGAAAAACAGCAATTCTTTTACAGTTCATTAAATTGTAATTGCTTTTTCCCTACCCAATAAACCCAACAGAATAAACCCATGAATACAGCAACCCAAACCATCAAAGTCTATAACGAAATTATTGAACTAATCGCAGGGGGAACCACCCCCCAATCGGTGATTAACTTTCATCTTTCCGATACCGCTCAAAATCGCCTAGAAGACCTAATTTATAACGCTAAAAATAATGAACTTACCCAAGATGAAAAACAGGAACTCGATGCTTATTTAATGCTAGAACATATTATGACCCTAGCAAAAGCAAAAGCTCACCAATATCTCAATGGAGCTAACTAAAATGGCTCGACCTTACATTAGTGCAGAATTGCGAAAATTAGTTGCTGAACGTGCCGATTTTCTCTGTGAATATTGCTTAATTTCTGCTTCTGATAGGGTATCTGGCTGTCAGGTGGATCATATCATTAGTGTTAAACACGGGGGAGCAACTTCGGCTGATAATTTGTGCTACGCCTGTATTTTTTGCAATTTACAAAAAGGTACAGACTTGCTGAATACAACACAATCATCGTATTCATTTAATCATTCAAATCACAGTTTAGACTTATTATGGGATTATGGGATGGATTATATTGTTAATATTGTTTTGCAGTACAAAAAAGGTCATAAAAAATCATGGACAAACAACTATTACTCAATAAAATTAAACAAGCAGTACAAGCGATCGAACCACAAGCGCAAATATTTCTTTATGGTTCACGGGCGCGGAATGATGCTCAACCAGACTCTGATTGGGATATATTAGTATTAGTTGATGGGATCACCAACCCTACTCGCACATCTCAAATCCGTCGTCAAATTTATGAAATCGAATGGGAAACAGAAGAAGTTATTTGTACCATTGTTCGCAGCAAAAATCAATGGGAACATCCCTTATTACAAACTACTCCTTTCTGGCAATCAGTTAACAAAGAAGCTATTATGCTATGAGTAAAAATTCCCCTCACGATCAACTAATTAGGTATCGTTTAAATCGTGCAGAGGAAGCTTATCAAGATGCTTGTTCTCTTGCTGATGGTGCAAGATGGAATAGTTGTATCAATCGTCTATACTATAGTTGCTTTTATGCTGTTACGGCTTTACTTGCTTATGATAATCTCTCATCTCCAAAACATACAGGTGTCCGTAGTCTCTTCAATAAAAACTACATCCGTAGTGAAATTATTTCAAAAGACTTTGGTGCAGTTTATAACGAATTGTTTGAATACCGTCTCGAAGCAGATTATACAGACTTTGCAGATTTTGATGAATTACAAGTTCTTCCTTTCATTGCAAAAGTGAGAGATTTTTTAAATATAATTTCAGACCTGCTTCCTACTGATTAAATGACAAAAGTATTGTATAGCAATACATTAAGTAAAGAGCATCTCAATACACAAATGATTCGTAATAATTTACAAATGATGCGACAGTCACATCCATCGTCTTAACTGCGATCAATTTGACTATGGGATGGACTATGATTGATCATTGATGAAGACTTGCCAAATACAACACAATCATTGTATTCATTCAATCATTCAAATCATAGTTTAGACTTATCAGCGTTTTCTCCTTGTTTGTCGCCGGTGATGCCGTTGATGAACTAGGCGATAGCTAACAAAATAGGTTATAGTAGCAAATACCGTCGCTGATAGTAAGCAACCAAAAAACAGGGTCAAAAGAAATTGGCCGCCAGAACTAGCTAACTTTTCGGTGAAGCTTTGATTAGTTTGAAAAATGTTGCCCAGATTCGATCGCCCGCTTTGACCAAGAATAAACTCTCCTAATTTATAGTTAAACAGGAAAATTGGCAGATCGGTCAAGGGATTGCTGATATAAGTACCTGCAGCAGCTGCGATTTTGTTGGCACGAAATAGGGTGGCTAAAAAGATAGCGACGATGATTTGAAGGCCCATCCACGGGAAAAATCCCGAAAAAACTCCCAAGGCAAAACCCCTGGCAATTTCCCTAGGATGTCCTTGTAATCGCATTAAGCGAATATACCAATAGCGCAAAAATCGCAGTAAGCGATTACTCGAATATTTGCCGCTTTTTCTCGCTTTTAATGATCGTGAGCGCATATTTTCGGGCATAAATGCTGACAAAATTGATACCGACTTCAATTTTAGCAAGGAGTGATTAAGAGATGTTAAACACAGGGGATACGATCGCTGCCATCGCTACGGCGATCGTTCCGCAACAGGGTAGCATCGGTATTGTCCGTTTATCCGGTAGTCAGGCATTGGCGATCGCTCGTCAGCTTTTTCATACCCGCAATCGTCAAAAATGGCAAAGTCATCGTCTTCTCTACGGTTATATCCGGCATCCCCAAAGTCAGGCAATTATCGATGAAGCTTTACTGTTGCTCATGTTAGCACCCCGCTCTTTCACTCGCGAGGATGTGGTGGAATTTCACTGTCATGGCGGCATTATGCCCGTACAACAGGTGTTACAGTTATGTCTAGAAAATGGGGCACGTTTGGCACAAGCGGGGGAATTTAGCCTGCGTGCCTTTCTTAACGGCAGAATTGACCTAACTCAAGCTGAAAGCGTCGTCGATCTCGTTGGGGCGCGTTCTCCCCAAGCGGCACAATTTGCCCTCGCTGGTTTACAGGGGAAACTCGCTCAACCGATCCGCAATTTGCGCTCCACCTGTCTCGATATTTTGGCCGAAATAGAGGCCCGTATTGACTTTGAAGAGGATTTACCGCCCTTGGATCACGAGGCGATTCTTTATAGCATAGAACAGGTTTTTTGTCAAGTAAATTTAATTTTAGCCACTGCCGAGCGCGGGGAATTGCTGCGTAGTGGTCTGAAAGTGGCGATCGTGGGGCGGCCGAATGTGGGTAAATCCAGTTTGTTAAATGCTTGGAGTCGGAGCGATCGAGCGATTGTCACCGATTTACCCGGCACTACCCGCGATATTGTCGAATCTCAGCTAGTTGTGGCGGGAATCCCCGTACAAGTCCTCGATACGGCAGGAATTCGCTCGGCCAGCGATCGAGTCGAACAAATTGGGGTGGAACGTTCCCGTCAAACGGCCCGGTCTGCTGATTTAGTTCTCTTAACCGTCTCCGCAGAGTCAGGATGGACCGAGGAAGACGAGGAAATTTATCGCTCTGTCAGCGATCGCCGATTAATTTTAGTGATTAATAAAATTGATTTAGCTAATCCCGAAATGATAATTTACCCAGCAGAAATTGAGCGAGTTGTCAAGCTATCCGCCGCCCAAAATCAGGGTATTGAAGACTTAGAAAAAAGTATTATTAATGCTGTCCAAAATCAAGAATTACAGGCGGCTAATTTGGATTTAGCCATTAATCAACGACAAGCGGCCGCTTTAACTAGGGCGAAAATTGCTTTGCAACAGGTCAAAAAAACAATTGACCAAAATTTACCTTTTGATTTTTGGTCGATCGATCTGCGTACTGCCATTCAAGCATTAGGAGAAATTACCGGCGAAGAAGTGACTGAATCGGTACTCGATCGCATTTTTAGCCGTTTTTGTATTGGCAAGTAAGCAATTAGAAAATCTGGTCAACCAGAAACAAGTTTTTATCCTTTTGTGTTGGGTTAAGCTAAACGGCTTTTACTTCGGATCACCGATATAGACTCCAAAAGGGTTATAGCTATTGGATCATGCAGGTTAAGCGCCGTTTAGCTTAACTGTAGTCTTGTTGAGGATTGGAGAACTCAGATATTACTGGAAAAAAATACTTTCCAAGCGGCCGTAAAAATGGCACTTCCCAAAAGGATGATTAATGTCCAGACCTGATTTTTTTGGGTTCCCTCTACCGATCTTAGCCGATTGTCGATGCCTTCGATTTTCTCGTCTAAAACTTTAATATCCCCTTTGAGATCGGTTAGTCCTATTTCTACTTTGGTTAACCGTTCATCGATTTTGTCGATCTTCCCCTCAATCCTTGTGAGGACAGCTTCTAGGGAATAAGTAACAGTTTCGTTAGACATTTGGTAAACTCCTATACTGCATCTGGTTGGGGATAATTTTATTTTAAGTCTAGGCTTTAAGAAAATTTTCTTTCAGGAGCGGTTAATCTTTTTGGGTTCGTTTAACTGTAGTCTTGTTGAGAATTATAAAGATCAGATATTACTGGAAAAAAATACTTTCCAAGCGGCCGTAAAAATAGCACTTCCCAAAAGGATAATCAATGTCCAGACCTGATTTTTTTGGGTTCCCTCTACTGATCTTAGTCGATTGTCGATGCCTTCGATTTTCTCGCCTAACACTTTAATATCCCCTTTGAGATCGGCTATTCCTATTTCTACTTTTGTCAACCGCTCATCAATCTTATCGAATTTTTGACTAACTTCCTTGATACTGTCTTTAATTTCTTTAAGGACGACATCAAGGGAATAAGTAACAGTTTCGTTAGACATTTGGTAAACTCCTATACTGCATCCAGTTGGATATAATTTTATCTTAAGTCTAGGCTTTTTGGCATTCCTTACCCCATAGTTAACTTTACTTTTGTCCAACCACTGAGATAGTGTTAGGTGAAAACTTAGATAGTTTCTTGTCACTGATTACCAGTTACTGTTCATTCTCTACGGAAAAACCCTAACTGCCAATTTTTTCGGGAACTTCCTAACATTCCATTCATCTTAAAACCCAGATTCCGCCAGAAAAAAGGAGGAAATCCAGAGGAGTTTCAGGCTTTTTTCCTAGCCCTCTCGGTTTTCTTTTGGTTTGACACTCCCATCGCACTCATGCGAGGGATTCTTCGTTCACGGGGAGATGCCTTGCAAAAGCAGTGCCTTTACTTGGTCTTACTCTCCCTCCAGAAGCAGTAGCGGTATGCCCTACCGCCAAAATTCGTAAACCTTCATCTCGAATATTCTTAGCGGCATTGATGTCTCTATCGTGGGTTTCTCCACACTTAGGACATTGCCAACTACGAATATCCAAGCTTAAACTGTCAACACGATTTAAGCAGTTACTACAAGTCTTGGAACTAGGAAAAAATCTGTCAACTTCTATATAGATTTTTCCTTCCCATTCAGCCTTGTATTTTAACATAGTACAGAATTGACCCCAACCAGCATCACTAATTGATTTGGCTAGTTTCTGGTTTTTGACCATGTTTCTGACTGCCAGATTTTCTACCACTATGACTTGGTTTTCGTCAACTAATTTACGACTTAGTTTGTGGAGGAAATCTTCACGACAACGAACAATTTTAGAGTGAACTTTAGCAACTTTAACTCTAGCTTTATTTCGGTTGTTAGACCCTTTTTGCTTGCGACTTAATTTCTTTTGTCTCCTCGCTAATCTCTGTTCGTACTTACGGTAGTATTTAGGATTCCCGTGTTTAGTCCCGTCTGATGTAATAGCAAAATGGGTTAGTCCAACGTCTATCCCGACAGCTTTTCCTTCTGATGACCCTTCGGCTTCGCTCAGGGTTAATTTTTGGGGTAAATCCTGACCATCATCATAAAGACAAGATGCGAAATATTCTCCCGATGGATTAACTGAAACCGTAACAGACTTTAAGCTTCCCTCTGGTTGCCGTGAAACCTTGCAATAGACTTCACCAATTTTAGGCAATACCAGAACATCATCTTTTAACTTACAGTGCTGAGGAAATCTAATCGACTGCCTATTTTGCTTTTTCTTGAAGTTAGGATATTTAGTTCTACCTTCAAAGAAATTAAGGAAAGCACTAGAAAGATTTAAAGCTGCTTGCTGTAATACCTGCGATGGTACTTCGCTTAACCACTCATGCTCTTTTTTTAGGGAAGGCAGCAGCCTAATTATTTCGTCTCTGCTTAATCCTTTTCCAGTTTGCTTGTAAGTTTCAGATGTCAAGTTTAGGGCGTAATTGTAAAACCATCTAGCACAGCCAAACGACTTGGCAAGCAAAACTGATTACTCGCTTGTCGGATAGATTCTGTACTTAAACGCTTTTAACATCTTGTTTACCAGACTATATTTACTATGTTAAACTATGCAAGGCTAAACTGTCAAGGATTTAATCGTGCTTTGCGGTTCTATTCTGGTCGGGGTTTCATCCCGTCGGTAAAACTGAGGGTCTTTACCCCGACATCTGTGATAAAAAAGAGGAAAACTGATGATTACTATACGCAAAGCGGAGGAAAGAGGCCACGCTAACTATGGTTGGTTGGATACCTATCATACTTTTTCTTTTGCCCAATATTATGATCCCCAACAGATTAATTTTAGGAGTCTAAGAGTTATTAATGAGGATAAAGTGATTGGGGGAAAAGGATTTCACACCCACGGACACCACGATATGGAGATTTTAACCTATGTTTTGGAGGGAGAACTAGAACACCAAGACAGTCTCGGTACAGGTTCCGTGATTCGACACGGTGAAATTCAACGGATGAGCGCAGGAACAGGAATAAAACACAGTGAATTTAATCATTCTGCCACTAATCCCCTCCATCTTCTGCAAATTTGGATTATTCCCGACCCAAAAAATCTAGAACCCAGTTATGAACAAAAAGCGATCGAATTTTCTTCCCATACCTTACAGTTAATCGCCTCTCCCACCGGCGCCGGTAATGCGGTTAAAGTCCATCAAGACGTTAATCTCTACGCGGGAATTTTGCCCCTAGGACAGTCCCTCACCCATTCCTTAGCCCCCAGTCGTTATGGCTGGTTACAAGTGGCTAGAGGGCAAATAACCGTGAATGGAGTGCATTTACGAGCGGGGGATGGAGCGGCAATTAGCGAGGAAACTTCTTTGGCTATTCAATCTCTAAAAGACTCGGAAATTTTGCTTTTTGACCTAGGGTAGTGGGGTTGAGTGTTAGGGTTCCTAGGGGCTAAGTTTTGCCGCCAATTCCCCGGCCGACTTTTAGCCATCAATACTGTCCACCACGCTCAGAAAATCGTTGTGGATTAGCTCGGCGATAAAATTCTCCGGATCGGTGATGGGAACAGTAACGCCTTGGCTGGCTACCATCTGTGCGGCCAGCCGAGTCATGAAGTCCTGTCTTGTTTCCGCCATTCTCCCCTGACATTGTTGTAATTTTTCCACCAATTCCAGTGGGGAATCGGCCGCCAGTTTATCCCCCTCGCGGGTGACATAAATTGTCATCTTTCCTACCTCCTAAATGATCGGGAACGAGAATTCGGCACTACTAAACCACTTCTTTTCTCGCCATCATCATTGCCAGTTAGTTAGTCCCATCCTCGTCCGTCTTTCCCTATTTCCACTATTTTTTCTGGCTTGTCGCCGGTTAATTATTATTATCGCCAAAATAAAGGGATAAATTTGTCAATCTTTGTAACGAAAAATCAAGAGAACCTGTTCTCACGGTATCGCCCCGAACCCTTGCGGGGAAATTTGTTACAATGAATACAAGGGAACTCCCCGCGCCGGATTCCATCCCTAGTAAAAAATTGGTGGGGTAGGGAGCGCAAGCGAATAGTCCCGATCGGGACGGCATTTGTCAGAGTTCCCCGCTTCCTTTGGTTTTAGGGGGAAAATCCATGAAATCTGGAACATTATTATCGCCCGATTGATCGCTGCCAGAATTTCTCCGGTCAGCTATCCGAGAACGTTTTCCGGGGAAAGCGATCAATGATCTCAGCATCCCCTACTATGAAGGCGTCGAGGATGTGGGGTGGGAGTATTTTAACGATCAGGTGTTGCCGTCCTGTAGCGATGAGCCTGTCGTCCGCTATCTCGGCCCGTTTATATCCTACGTCCGTCTAGGAGAAGCGTTAGTTTTGGATCGGCAAGACAGTCTTGTGGTTTACGAAACCGATCGAGATGTTCCCTGTACGGAAACTGGACCTTTCTGGTTGGTGACTCCTAAATCCCGCTGAAAAACCCAACCCAAGTTAAGCAGCTCAATTGGGAAAACTTAATCGTCAAGATTTGACGGGTGGAGTCGGTAAGCGATAAAACCCGTCGAATTTTTATAACGCTTGCGATCGCAACCAAGCCACGGGTAAATAGAGCATTTTCTTGGGTAAAGGCACGAAGGCACGACGGGCGAAGACATCGTAGTTATTTGCTTCAATTACGTCTAAAATGCCTTGATAAAGCAATAAAGCCGCCCAAACCGGCCAACGGGAATCGGGATTAAGGGCGCGAATCCCCCTTTCGGCGGAATCGTAGTAATAACGAGCGCGCTCAATTTGGAAGCGCATTAACGCCTGCCAACGGTGATCATTAACCCCTTTGAGTAAATCGTCTTCGCTGTAGTTAAAACGCTCTAAATCCTCTAAAGGTAGATAAATCCGCCCACGATGGACATCTTCCCCCACATCCCGCAAAATATTGGTTAATTGATTGGCAATACCGAGATCGATCGCTTCTTCTTGCGGAATATAGACGCTTTGATTGCGCCGCCAAGGAGCAGAGCGATCGCCATCTTCCAATCCTAACACCGCGCTGGACATTAACCCCACCGTCCCCGCCACCCGATAGCAGTACAGTTTTAGTTCATCAAAGGTTTGATAACGACTGCGATAGAGATCCATCTGTTGCCCGGCGATCATATCCCGAAAGGGTTGGATATCCATGGGGAACTTTTCTAGAGTATCCACGAGAGCGACATCGGCATCCTCAAGGGCAACCCCAGAAAAGACGGTTTCTAGCTGTTTTTCCCATAAATCAAGGGTTTCAGGTGTAGTTAACCGGGCTTGGGGTCCATCGACCAGTTCATCGGTACGACGACACCAGACATAAATTGCCCAGATCGCTTGACGTTTTGCTTTCGGCATCAGGAGAGTACCGAGATAAAACGTTTTGGAATACTTCTCTGTAATCCGGCGACAGAGTTCGTAGGACTCCGCAAGGGAGACGAGGGGTTTGGTGGGGTGGGTCGGTTTTGGCAATTGGAGCATTCTGCTGGGGCGGAATGATTGACTTAGATTAACGGCGAACTGTGGCTAATGATATAGCATTGTCTCACTCAAGGCCATTTTCGTCATTAGTCCCTAGCCAGAGAATTAACGAGCGCTGGACACTGGTGTGGATTGGGTTTTATTCAGGTTTAGCGGTGCTGCGGGGTGATCTTTGCTGATCACTGCTGCCGCTAATTTCCCCGATAAAACTGCTCCTTCCATGCTTCCTAAATATTTTTGCATGGTATAGTCACCGGCGAGATAAAAATTCTCGATCGGAGTTTTTTGAGAAGGTCGATAAGCTTGTCGGCCAGGGGTGGCTTTATAAACCGATCGGGGAGTTTTCACCAGATGATATTTTAACAATTGACTGGGATTATCGCCAGTAAAATGTTGGGGAAAGAGTTTTTCTAGTTCTTTCATCGTGGCGGCGATAATTTCTTCATCGGATTTGCTAATCCAATCCTGAGCGGGAGCGAGAACTAATTCTAACATCGAGCGATCGGGGTTAGCGTATTCTTTACAGGTGTTGCTCATGTCAGCATAAACACTGAGTAAGGGCGAACGGGAGAATAATAAATGATCGATGTCGGTTAGTTTGCGATCAAACCAGAGGTGTAAATTAATGACGGGAACCCCTTCTAATCCTTCTAATTTTTGAAAGAATTTATCTTCTTGCCAAGGTTTGGGTAGTAAAACTTTTAAAGGATCTACAGGCATCGCAGACACATAAAGATCGGCTTCAAAAAGATAATCTTCCCCACCGTCTAAACCGCGCATTAAGAAGGCTTTAACTGTGCAGTTTTCATTTAAGATAATCTCTTTTAAAGGGGCATTTAAGCGCACCTCACCACCTCTAGCGGTGATGTAATCGACTAAAGGTTGGCAGAGTCTTTCCGGGGGTGAACCGTCGAGAAAAGCCATTTTTGAGCCGTTTTTCTCCTGTAAAAAGCGGTTGAGGGCTGTTAGTAGAATTGTGGCGGAAATCTCGTTAGGATCGATAAAGTTTAGGGCTTTCGACATAGCGATAAACACTTCTTTTTCTACCCTAGGCGGTATGTTTTGTTTCTCTAACCATTCCGACCAAGAATATTTATCCATCTCCTCGACGTAACTTTGGCCTTTAACAATGGCAGGAATTAAACCGAGTCCAAATTTAATTTTTTCCTCCCAAGTTAACATATCATTATTGCGGAGAATGGCAACAATACCGTTAATTGGGGCGGGAATATCTGGGAAGTCAAACCGCGAATAAGTCCCCGGTTTTTCCGGCTGATTGAAGATCATCGAGTGTTCTTTCCACTGTAGGCGATCTTCTATGCCTAATTCTTGGAATAATTGCAGCATATTGGGATAAGCGCCAAAGAAGATATGTAAACCGGTTTCGTACCAGTCCCCATCGGCATCTTTCCAAGCGGCAATTTTTCCCCCTAATACATCGCGACGTTCCAGTACGATGGGCGTATGTCCCGCATCGACAAGGTATTTCGCACAAGATAATCCGGCTAGTCCCGCACCAGCGATCGCAACTCGCATCGTTTCCTATCTACTCTCTAATGTCTTGTCTTTATCACATTCGCTATTATACTTCACATTTCGTTACATTTTTTTCAGCTTATTAGCTATCAGCTTTTTTCTCCGGTACTCCGGTGCTCCGGTGCTCCGGTGTTCCCCACTTCCCACTCCCCACTTCCTTGATAACTGCTTACTGCTTACTGGTCACTGATAACTGCTTACTGGTCACTGATAACTGCTTACTGGTCACTGCTTACTGGTCACTGATAACTGATAACTGATATTGTGATATGTAATTAGCTTAACTCGCTCACCTTTTTAGTTCACGCGTACACCCTCTTCAATCAATCGCTATGACTTTTCCCACTACGTCCCCCCAAGTCTCGGAAATAGAGAATAATCGTGCTTGGCATAATTTAACTGGCGAACAAACCCTAGAAATACTGAGAACCAATGGGGAAACCGGCTTAATAGAGGCGGAAATTGTTAAAAGAAAGGATATTTTCGGGTTAAATGAACTAAAAGAAACGGGGGGACGTAGCCCGTTAATGATTTTATGGGAACAGTTTACTAACATTATGTTAGTGATGCTGATTGCCGTGGCGGTGGTTTCGGCAGTTTTGGACCTGAAAAAAGGGGAATTTCCCAAAGACGCGATCGCTATTTTTACAATTGTTATTTTAAACGGTATTTTAGGATATTTCCAGGAAAGTCGGGCAGAAAAGGCTTTAGCAGCCCTTAAGCAGTTATCCTCGCCGAAAGTCCGGGTTATCCGTAATGGTAGCACCTTTGAAGTGGCGGCCAAGGAACTTGTCCCCGGGGATATCATGTTACTGGAAGCGGGGGTACAAATTGCCGCCGATGGCAGATTATTAGAAGCACAAAACCTGCAAATCCGCGAAGCTGCCCTCACGGGTGAAGCGGAATCGGTGAATAAACAAGCACAGAAGGTTTTACCGGAAGATGCCTCTTTAGGCGATCGCATTAACCTCGTCTATCAGGGTACTGAAGTAGTACAGGGGCGGGGTAAAGTGGCGATTACCAAGACGGGAATGGATACGGAAATCGGGAAAATCGCCGCTTTGTTGCAAGGAGTAGAAAGTGAACCAACTCCCCTACAGCGGCGAATGTCGCAGTTAGGTAACGTTTTAGTGAGTAGTTCCCTAGCTTTAGTGGCGGTAGTCGTCCTTGGCGGTGTAATTCGCTTTGGTTGGCAGTTTTTTGAATCATTCCTCGAAACTTCCCTCAGTATGGCTGTGGCCGTTGTTCCCGAAGGTTTACCGGCAGTGGTGACGGTGACTTTGGCAATTGGAACCCAAAGAATGGTGAGAAGACAAGCTTTAATCCGTAAATTGCCGGCAGTGGAAACTTTAGGCTCGGTAACGACGATTTGCTCCGATAAAACTGGAACTTTAACTCAAAATAAAATGGTGGTGCAGAAAGTTAATACTTCCGCGCAGACAATTACTGTCACGGGGGAAGGTTACGCGCCCATCGGTGAGTTTAGTGGTGCTAGTGAAAGTGATCCCGAACTACAGGCAATTTTAACGGCTTGTGTGCTGTGTAATGATGCACTTTTGCAAAATAAAGAGCAAGAATGGTTAATTTTAGGCGATCCCACCGAAGGAGCTTTACTGACGTTAGCGGGTAAAGGAGGACTATATCGGGAAGCATTGCAGCCAAAAAGCCCTCGTTTAGGCGAATTTCCCTTTTCTTCCGAAAGAAAGAGAATGTCAGTAATCTGTGAGAATGCCCAGTTAGGTTTGGGGGATTCTGCCTATTTAATGTTTACCAAAGGCTCACCGGAATTAATTCTCGAACGCTGTTCTCTGATCCAAGTTGGGGCGGAAAGTCAACCCTTAACAGCTGAACAAAGAAGCCGTATTTTGGCACAAAATGACGAAATGGCGGGTAATGGCCTACGAGTTTTAGGTTTTTCCTATAAACCGATGACAGAAGTGCCAGAAGCGGAAAGAGAAGATAGTGAGGAACAATCCCTGGTTTGGTTGGGATTGGTGGGAATGCTCGATGCACCCCGCAAAGAAGTTAAAGAAGCGGTTGCCCTCTGTCGTCAAGCGGGAATTCGTCCGATTATGATTACCGGAGATCACCAACTAACGGCCAAGGCGATCGCCATTGAATTAGGCATTGCTGCTGTCGGGGAGCGAGTAATCACGGGTAAAGAATTAGAAAAAATGTCTCAGAATGACCTAGAGGGAGAGGTAGATGGTGTGAGCGTCTATGCTCGTGTTTCTCCCGAACATAAGCTGAGAATCGTCCAAGCTTTGCAAAAACGGGGCAAATTCGTCGCCATGACGGGGGACGGGGTGAACGATGCTCCGGCACTAAAACAAGCGGATATCGGTATCGCCATGGGCATTACCGGAACCGATGTCAGCAAAGAAGCCAGTGATATGATTTTGCTGGATGATAATTTTGCCACCATCGTCGCTGCCACTGAAGAAGGGCGCGTGGTTTACAGTAACATTCGGCGCTTTATTAAATACATTCTCGGCAGTAATATTGGCGAGGTTTTAACGATTGCAGCGGCTCCTCTGCTCGATTTAGGCGGTGTACCCCTTTCTCCCTTGCAAATCCTCTGGATGAACCTTGTCACCGACGGTTTACCGGCTCTTGCTCTGGCAATGGAACCCGCCGAACCTAATGTGATGAAACGTCCACCTTTTAGCCCCCGGGAAAGCATTTTCGCCCGCGGTTTGGGTTGGTATATGATTCGCATCGGCATCGTCTTTGCCATTCTCACCATTATTATGATGTACTGGGCTTACCAATATACTCAGGCAACTCCCGAAATCGGAGATCCCGGACGTTGGAAAACTATGGTATTTACTACCCTCTGTTTAGCACAAATGGGTCATGCTTTAGCGGTGCGTTCCCACACCCAGTTAGCTGTGCAAATGAATCCCTTCTCTAATCCTTACATTATTGCCGCCGTGGGCTTGACAACGATCCTACAATTGTTGTTAATTTATGCTCCCCCTCTACAAAACTTCTTCGGTACTCAATGGATTAGTGGCACGGAATTATTAGTCTGTTTTGGATTTAGTGCCTTAATGTTTGTTTGGATTGAGTTAGAGAAGTTATTTATTCGCTGGTTCATGACGAAAAAATAAATCAATGCCAACACCAATTATTCTGACTTTAACGGTTTTAGTCGTTGCTTTAGTCGCTTTTGTGGCGGAATGGCTACCGGTAGATTTAACCGCTTTATCCGTGGCGATTGTCCTCATTCTTTTGGGTTTAGTTACTCCCGAAGAAGGTATCGCGGGATTTAGTAATTCTGCCACGGTGACGGTGATGGCGATGTTTGTGCTTAGTGCTGGAATTACCCGCACGGGAGTGATTCAAGTAATTCGCGATCGCTTGCTGGTTTGGGGTGGAAAAAATCCCCACCAACAGGTATTTGTCCTAGGGGCATTAGTGGGGCCGATTAGTGCTTTTATTAATAACACGGCAGTGGTGGCAATCTTTTTACCCATCGTTGAAGATTGGTGTAAAAAACAAAAAATTTCTCCTTCTAAGTTATTAATTCCCCTTTCCTACGCGACGGTTTTAGCGGGGATGATTACCGTGGTGGGAACTTCTACTAACATTCTCGCTAGTGGTATTTCTGCCAAGCTGGGTTATGGGGAATTTAGCTTATTTCAATTCACTGCTTTGGGAGTAGTTACTTTTTTGGCAGGTTTGATTTATTTAACAATTTTTGCCCCGAAATTATTACCCGATCGCAAATCTTCCACCGGGGAATTTTTAGAGGATGATTATGGTTCTAAAGTATATCTGAGTGAGGTAATTATTAGCCCTCGTTCTAATCTTATCGGTCAAACTTTATCCCAAAGTGGACTACAAAGAAAGTTTAATTTTGATGTGTTGGAATTAATCAGAAATAAGGTACATTTGTCCCAACCTTTAGCTGATAAAGTTCTCAATGCTGGCGATATTTTAATCGTTCACAGTAGTCGGGAAGAACTATTAAAGATTAAAGATGAACGAGGCTTAGAAATCTTTGCCGATGTCAAATTTCAGAAAGAAGATATTGAATCGACAATTACTACAGGTGAGGAAAAATTAGCCGAGGTTTTGATTCTCTCTAATTCCCGTTTAATTGGGACAACTTTAAAAGATTTGAAATTCCGTCAGCGTTATAACGCCACGGTTTTGGCGATTCGGCGTGGTTCAGAATTACTGCAAGGAAGATTAGGAAAAATTCCTTTAAAGTTTGGCGATTTGCTCTTGGTTCAAGGACCAAAACAGAGTTTTATTGGTTTACAAACCACGCGAGAATTATTAGTTTTAGAAGAGAAAGAAATTGAATCATTGCGACAGGATAAGGGCATTATTGCTTTAATGATTACTTTGTTGGTGATTATTATTGCTGCTTTTGATATTCAACCGATTCTCGTCACCAGTTTAGTTGGGGTGGTTTTAATGGTAATTACTGGCTGTCTAAAACCGGGGGAAGTCTATGGTTCCATTCGTTGGGATATTATCTTTTTATTAGCGGGTTTAATTCCCCTGGGTACTGCCATGGATAACTCGGGAACGACTAAATGGTTAGCGGATAATTTAGTGGCTATCGGCGGCAATCTTTCGGGGTTTTGGATCTTAGTTTTCTTCTATCTGATTACTTCAGTTTTAACCGAAATCCTCTCTAATAACGCCGCCGTGGTTTTAATGATTCCCGTCGCCGTGGAAGTGGCGAAAACTTTGGGTTTAAATCCTTTGGCTTTTATGTATGCTGTCACCTTTGCTGCTTCTAATAGTTATCTAACACCGATTGGCTATCAAACTAACACCATGGTTTATGCACCCGGGGGCTATAAATTCCTCGATTTTACCCGTTTGGGTGCGCCCCTAAATTTAATTTTGACAATTTTAACCCCTAGTTTAATTGTCTTGTTTTATGGCTTGAAATAAAGAAAGAGAGCGAAGAATCTTCGCTCTCTAAAAAGAATTTGATAGTCGTCAAAACTATTTCGATTCGGCGAAGCGTTTACGCAGGGATTCGGCTCGCTTTTTCGCCACGGTATTATTAGGATCAAATTTGAGAGTTTCTTCGTAGGTTTCGAGAGCTTTTTTAGCCATTTGTTTCTTTTCGTAAACATTGCCAAGATTATTGAGAGCGATCGAATATTGAGGATAAAGTTTAATTGCTTCTTTGTAGTTACGAATCGCTAATTCTAATTGTTCTTGGGCAAAATAGGAAAAACCGAGCGCATTGTAGATTAGGGCTTGATTTTCTGGTTCGATGCTTTCTTCCCCAGAGATTTTTAAAGCCTTTTGTAGTAAACTCAATGCTTGAACATAGAGTTTTTTATCAAGATAAAGACTCCCTAATTCATAGTATTCTTTAGCTGTACCTTTTTCTTTTTGCAATTTCTTTTGTAGCTTGTTAAAGGTTCCTTCTACTCGACGGGTTTTAAAGATTTGCACGATGACAAAAATTCCTAAACCAATCACGAAAATTAGCAATCCAGAAACGTAAATAAGCGGCAGGGTATCTTCCATAATTAGCGATCGAGCAATTAATATTTTTATACTTATTCAATCAGATTATAGCAGGATTTAGTCACTAATCAGTGATCAGTGATCACTGATCACTGATCAGATTTCAGTTTTCAGTTCACTGATTACTGTTCATTGCTCACAGCAAAAAACTCCCATCTCCCTACACCCCACACCCCACACCCTATCTCCCCATTTCCCGAATTCTCAGGGGTAAGCCCCAATAGTTCACCCGTTCTACTAACCAGCCGGTGGATTCTAGCCGCTCGATCGCTTGATTGACGCGTTCTCGGAGACTTTGGTACTGTAAACCTTTAGGGAGAACGACTCCTAGAGCGATCGCCCCCAACTGGATCGGTAATTGACGATAATTGGGGAATTGCTGCACCCAACCGGTTAAAAGGCTATTATCAGCCGCAAAAGCCTCTATTTCCCCCGTTTCCAGTAAATTTAAAGCTTCTTGATAGGAAGCAACCCCGCGCAGGGTAGCGTTAGGTAAATGGGAACGCACAAGGGCGATTGTCGTCGAGCCGTTGAGTACGGCGATTCTAGAGTTAGCTAGGTCTTCTAAACGCTGAAATAGCAGGTTTTTCGTCACAAAACCGCTGCTATCGAGGTAATAAAAGGGGCTAAAATCCACTAAGCGCTGACGTGCGGGAGTAATCGCCACACGAGCGATCGCCAAATCCACCCGATCATCAATAACCACCTGTAAACGCTCTTGATTACTAACGGGTTTGAGAATAATAGCACTGTCAGAACCGAGAATTTCTTCAGCTAGACGTTTAGCGATGTCGATTTCCAATCCTTGCAGATTGCCCTGAGAATCAAGGAAAGCGAGGGGAGGGAGATTATTTTTGACAGCGACAATTAATTTTCCCCGGCGTATAATCGTATCGAGATCGGCGCTAAAACTTGGGGCTACACCTAAGAGCAAAAAACCAAGAATAAATAACAAATTTTTCATACTGTTTTACCTACAATAACCCGATTTCTGCCTTGATTTTTAGCGGCTAACATGGCATGATCAGCCCGCTCGATCACCTCTTCTAGATTATTATCTTGAGGGCTAAATGTTGCCACACCGATACTAGCAGTAACTGGCACTTTTTGTTGAGCAAGTTCAATATTTAACTTGTTAATTACTTGACAAATGCGCTGGGCTGTGGTAGCAGCATCTTCAAGATTAGTTTCTGGGAGAATAGCGACAAATTCCTCGCCCCCAAAGCGCCCAAAACTATCCACTTGACGCAGACAGGTTTTAATTGCCCCAGCGACAGTAATTAAAGTTTTGTTTCCTAGGATATGACCAAAGGTATCGTTAATATGTTTAAAATGGTCGATATCGATGAATAGAACCGAAAAATAACGATGATAACGACGACATCGTTGAAATTCTTTCTCACCTAAGTAGAGAATCTCTCGACGATTATTTACCCCAGTTAGGCTATCAGTTCTGACTAGCTTTTCTAGTTGAGAATTGATATTTTTCAGTTCTTCTTGAGTCTTTTTTAGTTCTAGATGAATTTTAACTCTGGCTAACAGTTCCCAACTATAAAAGGGTTTATTTACATAGTCCACAGCCCCAGAATTAAAAGCATTGAGAATATCTTCTTTTTCCTTACTATCTGTCACAAAGATAATTGGTATATGAGCGCATAAAGTGTCAGTTTTTAGTCTTCGACAAAGTTCTATTCCCTCCATATCTGGCATCATTAAGTCAAGAAGAATTAGGTCAGGATTAGCAGTTTTTACTCGTTCTATTGCCTGTTTAACACTACTAGCAAAACTGGTGGCATAACCAGCAGAATCAAGAATCCCCACAGCTAATTGGAGATTTTTGCCCACATCATCAACAACTAAAACTAGACAGTCTTCAGCAGAAAATTTAATCATCATCAGTAAGTATAAGTAATCAAGTTAAGGAGAAAATAGAGATACAATTATTAGTGATAAGCTGTTCGTAATTTAAATTGCTTGGGCCAGACGAGGCAAGAGGCAAGAGTCAACAGTAAAGGGATTGGGAGAGATTCGGCTAATCTAAGAATAAGCGGTTTAAATACCTCTTAGCTTACAGCATTTCTGATAAAAATGAAGTATGATGGGATTGGGCATCACCCCCAAAGGTTAAGCTTGTCCCTAGTTTCTAGAAGTCCGCTTTTTTCGACTAGAATCAAAAAAGCCAGCCAGAATAGCCACAATTAAAAAAATTTCTCCTCTTAGACTTGACGTGAAAGAGTCCCTTAACCCTACTTCTTTGGATCTCAAAACCATTTTTCCCTTTAAACTCGACGACTTCCAGCACGCGGCGATCGCCGCTCTCGCTGCCGGTAAATCAGTGGTTGTCTGCGCTCCCACGGGTTCCGGCAAAACTTTAATCGGAGAATACGCTATCTATCGCGCCCTAGAAAGGGGCAAACGGGTTTTCTACACCACTCCCCTGAAAGCTCTTTCTAACCAAAAATTCCGGGATTTTCAAGAAAAATTCGGTCGCACCCCCACCGATGGCGATGAGGATTCCCCGCTGCTCTTTGCCGAAGTGGGATTGATTACCGGCGATGTGGTGATCAATCCTTCAGCATTAATTGTAGTCATGACTACAGAAATTTTTCGCAATATGCTGTACCAAACCCCGATCGGTGAGGTAGGCACTTCCCTAGAAAACGTGGAAACCCTGGTTCTCGATGAATGTCACTATATCAGCGATCGAGGTCGCGGCACCGTTTGGGAAGAATCAATTATCTACTGTCCCCCTAGTATCCAATTAGTGGCCCTCTCCGCCACCATCGGCAACCCCGGAGAACTCACCGACTGGATTAACTGGGTGCGGCAACTGCCCCAACCCGGCGACAATAAGCAGACCTCCAGCTGTGAGCTAATTAACTCCGATTTTCGCCCCGTCCCCCTGCGCTTTTATTTCGCCAATAAAGAGGGATTATTCCCGCTGCTCGACCCAAAACAGAGCAAAGTTAACCCGAAACTACGCTCAAAAGTCGGCCAAGGCAAACCCCGACGCTTAAAACGAGAAGATTGTCCCACCATCGCCTCCATTGTCACCACTCTGCGGGACAAGGATATGCTCCCGGCCATTTACGTCATTTTCAGCCGCAAAGGTTGCGATCAGGCGATTCGAGAGCTAAAAAACCTTAATCTCGTTAATCCAGAAGAAGCTAGAGCCATTTACTACCGTTTACTCATTTTCTTCCTAGAAGATAATCCCCATCTGCAAGAACTCGCCCTTTCCTTCTTTGCCGTCGAAAATCCGCCCCTACACCAAAAATTACTGGCTTTTTTCGCTAATAACCCCCAGTCCGACGATCAACTCCTCCGCCTCTTAACCGCCGACCCCGAGACGAAAAATCAACTGTTTGAATTCCTGGCCAGTGCTTCCCAATTGGTGCGCGCCGACCAAGTGGAACCCCTCACCCGGGGCTGTGGTGTTCACCATGCCGGGATTTTACCCCTCTGGAAAGAATTAGTCGAACAACTCTTTGAAGCCGGTTTAATTAAGGTGGTTTTTGCCACCGCTACCCTCTCGGCCGGGATTAATATGCCCGCCCGCACCACCGTTATCTCGGCCCTCTCCAAACGCACCGATGATGGCCATAGTATGCTGACTCCCTCGGAATTTGTTCAGATTGCCGGCCGGGCTGGTCGTCGGGGAATGGATGCGGTGGGCCATGTGGTGACAGTACAAACGCCCTTTGAAGGGGCAAAAGAAGCGGCTTTTCTGGCCACCGCCCAACCGGAACCCCTGCAAAGCTGTTTTGCGCCCAGTTACGGCATGGTCTTAAATCTCCTGCAAAAACACAGTCTAGAGGAGGCCAAAGACCTCTTAGAGCGCAGTTTCGCCGAATATCTCGCTCGTTTGAAGTTAAGCCCCGAACGACAACAGATTACCGCCTTAACCACCGAATTAGCTAAGTTGGATATGGAATTAGCCGGTATCGAACGGGAGCAGGTCTTCAGTTACGAAAAGCTACGGGAAAGACTGCGGGAGGAAGAAAGACTGTATAAAATCGTTGCTAGTCAGTCAGAAGCACAGAAAAGACAGGAAATACATCTAAAATTGCCGAATATTCCCGTCGGAACTATCCTCCACCTCAAGGGCAAACATATTAAGGTTCCCGTCCCCGTCCCCGCTATCTTTGTCAATACCCTGCACGGGGCAGGTCAAGTGCGAACCCTTGTTTGTTTAGGCAGTGATAATCGCTGGTATTTAGCCGCCTATGCCGATATTAGCGAGATCGATCGAGGTTTTCTCTCTCCTGCGGAATTAGGCGAACTAATACCCCCTTCCCTGGAAGCAGTTTCCCTAGGGGGTTGGCGCAAGGGTGAGGAAAATACTCAGGCGATCGCCGATTTAATCCCTCAACAAGTGCAAGGCATCCCACCAGTGGCGGAACTGGAAACACAATCACAAAGACTTGAAATTGTCAATAGTCAAATTGCCGCTCATCCCCTGCAAAAACGCAAAAATCCGGGGCGATTGATGAAATTATACTACGATCGAGAGATTGCTCGCGATAAGTTACACAAAGCCCAGATTAAATACCAGAAACAACAATCCCGTAAATCCTACTACTGGGAAGAATTTCTGAATCTAATCGAGATTTTGCGAGAATTCCAAGCATTAGAGGGTTATTTGCCCACTCCCCTCGGAGAAGCGGCGGCCACTATTCGCGGGGAAAATGAACTCTGGTTAGGATTAGCGATGATGTCCGGAGATTTGGACAGATTGACTCCTAGCCAACTAGCCGCCGCCATCAGCGCCATGATTACGGAACCCCCTCGCCCCGATACTTGGTGCAATTACCCGCCTGTGCCAGAAGTTATCGATATTTTGCGGCAAGGAGAGGGAAATTCCCCCGGTCTGCGAGAAGTTCGCCGTTTACTCTATCAAGCTCAATCTCGCTACGATATCACTATTCCCGTCTGGTTAGAAACCCAACTGATGGGGATTGCCTCCCGTTGGGCCCAGGGGACATCCTGGCCGGAATTGTGCGAAAATACTAGCCTCGATGAGGGAGATCTAGTGCGACTATTACGGCGCACCGTCGATGTTCTCTGGCAAATTCCCCAAATTCCCCGAGTTTCCCAAGTCCTTAAAGATAATGCCCGTCTCGCCGTCACAGCCATGAAGCGCTTTCCTCTGTAAATTGATCACTCTTTTAAACAATGGGAGATGGTAAGGAAAGTAACTGTTGGTGAATCTGCTCGATTAGGGCGAGGATTTGCTGATAATTGTGGTGCAATCCCTGTTGATAGAGGTGATTTGCTCCTTGATTTAAATCCGCTAAAGCCGATTGATAATAACCCAATTGATGCCGCAGTAATCCCCTTCTAATATAAGCATCGGCATAAAAAGGATCGATGGCAATCGCCCGATTTAAATCGGCGATCGAGCGCTCGTATTCACCTAATTGGTGAGCGGTACAAGCTAGATTATAGTAGGCTGAGGCATTATTTTTATTTAACCGGAGAGCTTGATTAAAATCCGCTTTGGCTGAGGTAAAATTGTGGAGGGCTAAATGAGATAAACCTCGATCATTATAAATAGTGGCTAAAGCGTCGGGTTGCCAGTTAGTAATTTGACGCAAGGATTGATTAAAATCAGCTAGGGCAAGGGGATAATTTTTCCTAGCCGCCTGAACTAAACCCCGATTATAGTAGGCTTGATAATAGGTGGGTTTTAACCGGATAGTCTGGTTATAATCGGTCAGCGCCTGTGGATAATCTCCCAAACGATAAAAAGCTAAACCCCGATGGAAATAGGCTAGATAATTATCGGATTGCTGTTGTAAAGAGCGGGTGCAGTCCTGCCAAGCGCGGAGATAATCCTGTAAATAAATCTGAGTTAAACAGCGATTACTGTAGGCTAGGGCCAAGTTATTTTCCCGTTCGATCGACTGATTGAAATCCTGCAAAGCTTGCTGATAATTACCTGCCTCTAGTTGTTCAATTCCCGATCGCATCCAGTAGGATAAATGTACTGATTTAGCCGCTTTTCCCTGCCGAGGCCATCCCCCCAGCACCAGCGAACAGAGCAGTGCAACAATAAGCAATCGACCGAGGTGAGGCAGAAAATTTTTCAAAACCGTTGACATAGGAGTATCTTTGTGCATATACTCCCAATTCTGAGGAAACTTTCTCGCTCGATCAACAGACAGCCTGTCAAATGCAGTTATCAGTTATCAGTTATCAGTTATCAGATGTGAGTTTTCAGTTCACTGATTACTGTTTACTGTTCACTGTTCACTGAAAATACACCCCACTTCCCACAGTCTAGGACTGGTCTATGTCTCTAGAGGTCGGGGCTGCGATAAGCTGATAAAGGAACTCGTAGCTAACGCAGTTGACACCCGATAACCGATAAATGATACAGGAGTTATCTATGGAAACTATTTTTATCCCCCACCTCCTCAAATCTCCTGATCGACAAAGAGTGATCATCATCGATAATTTTATCCCCAGTCTAGAAACCTTGACACCAGTGCGGGGGACCTTGCTGGTTAGACATGGGGGCAATTTTTTGGAAGTATCGGTGAAAGCAGAAACCATCGTCACCTTAACCTGCGATCGCTGTTTACAACAATATAATCATCGTCTGCAATTAAACACTTCCGAATTAATCTGGCTAGACAAAAATAAAGACTACGATAACTCCTATCCTCTAGAGCGAGAAATAGCCTACGAAGATCTCTCGGAAACCCTCGATCCTAACGGGGATTTTGACCCGCAAATGTGGTTATACGAGCAGTTATGTCTAACTTTGCCCCCCCGTCAACTCTGCGGAGCCAATTGTCAACCACCCGATTTTTTTCTTCCGGAAAATACTGCCATCGATGGTCGTTGGGCCTCCCTAGAATCCTTGAAAAGTCAGTTATCTCAATCGCAAAATTGAGCCTTGATGCCGATTTTTTTCGGGTTTCGAGCCACGAGAAAAGCGATCGAAACCCGATTCTTTACCGGCCCCAAATCTTTTTCAGGACAGTTTCGGGAGTAATATCGGCGACTTTTCCCGTATTAGCTTCAATATATCGATGAAGCTCTCCCCCACTCGGTAAAACTCTCTTAGGCAACGAAGGAACCAGCAGAGAGAGGGTATAGGTTCCCACGGCCACGGCTAACTGTAAAGGGACACTTTCGGTAGCTAACAATAAATTAGCACCGGCGATCATGGCGGACATTTTACCGATATCGGCCGTTCTGGACACTTTTAAGTTATTATCCATGGCTTTGAGCGCTAAAACCCAAGCTTCATCCAGATCTCCCTCGATCGCTACAATTGGCAAATCCGGTTGTTGATGGCGAATGCCTTGGATAATTTCTAGCCAACTCTCTAGGGGATAAACCGTTTCCAGTCCTTGGCTGATGCTGAGATCGCTACCGCCGGCGTAGAGGAGAATATAGCCGCTATCCTTGATATCGAGGCGTTTCTGCTCCATTTCCGCCCAATCGATATCATCCCGATTCAAGGTTATTTTTAAAGGTGGACAGGGTGGGGCAATCTTTAACCCTTTGACCAGATCGTGATAATTATCCGCTAGATAGCCTTCCTTTGGCCGGGGTACTTGTTCCGATAAGAACCAGCTGCCATTATTTTCATAGCCTATACGGTTAGGAACACCATTTAACCAGAGTAAAAGATTGATAGCAGGACGATTGGTGAGACTAATGGCGATTTCGTACTCCCGGTCCCGAATTACTCCCAAAATATTTAAATAATCCGCTAATCCGTACTGATCTCGATAGTCAAATAAAAGCACTTCCCTAACCTGCGGACAGAGACGATAGGCAGCTTTGGCCCTAGGTTCGACCAAAACATCGATGCTGCCTTGGGGGTAAGTTTGCCGGAGAGTTTCTAGAGTGGGAAAAAACAGCAGTTGATCGCTAATTCCTCCCGGTACAAGGGTTAATATTCGCATTTTATCTGGATATACCTGAATCGATCAGCTTAATTCTAGCAGTGTCCCTCGTTATTCACTAAATCTGGGCAGCGATGTTTTTTCTCAACAGAATGCGATCGCAGATTCTCTTAACTATTACCCGAAGGATTAGAACCGTACATAGCATTTAAAACCAAAGCGGGGTCAACGTATTGATTGCCGTACATCAGTCCCCAGTGCAGGTGTGGTCCGGTGGTGCGTCCGCTCATTCCCACTCTAGCCATGCGCGCCCCTGCTGGTATATCCTGACCAAGGGTAAGGACGATTCCTCCTGACCTATCAATCAAAAAAGTGCCGCGGCTATCGGATTGAACCGAACCCATGAGATGACAATAAATATGTGTCCATTGACCGGATTGCATCTTAATCATGGTGCCACAGCCTGTATGATCCGATAATTCGACGATTCTGCCAGTCCACCAATTGCGAATATAACTGCCTAAGGGTGCGGCCATGTCTAAACCAGCATGAAATTGTTGACTGCCATCCATGGGAGAGGAACGATAACCGAAACCAGAGGTATAGGTTTGAAAGTTTTCCACGGGGAAGGAGGCCCCGGCCCAAGCATTTTGAGCTATGAGGGTGGGATTAGCTTTAACGGGGTGTAAACGGTCAAATCCTAGAGAAATTAGCGTGACAAGACAGCTAATCGCTAAAAAACGCAGGAATTTAACAGGCAGATATTTGAGCATGAGACTTAACTCCAGACACCAAAATTAAATATACCCCAGTTTCCGCTGCCGCTAATTTTACCGGCGGCTTTTAACCGATATTTTAGTTAAGTTTTGAGTTATTATCGAAAATTTGGGTTAAAACCCCGTCCTTTGAGGACGGCTTTAAGCTAAAATGGAAAAAGCGATAACCAAGCTAAAAACTGAACCTTGACAACAGATAGTAGGGGGTTTCGTTCAGAAAAGACTTCAAATTCGGCCTT
>NZ_JADBRW010000175.1:0-16504 GCF_020247025.1 Microcystis sp. M109S1 | reverse complement strand
TTAAATGTTTCAGGATATACTCCACAAAAGCGTTTAAACTCTTCTGGATTCAAATTTTTTACTTTTTCGTAAGTCATGGTTTTTCTGAGTGTTTTACTTTATTGTACATAATCAGTTCCTA
Organism: Microcystis sp. M109S1; assembly: GCF_020247025.1. Lineage (NCBI taxonomy): Bacteria > Bacillati > Cyanobacteriota > Cyanophyceae > Chroococcales > Microcystaceae > Microcystis > Microcystis sp. M109S1. The sequence continues at coordinate 16,383 of NZ_JADBRW010000175.1, read as the reverse complement.
TTTTTGCAGGAGGTCTATTTTCGGGAAATTTAGTAATCTTACTTGATTTCCCGTTTTTTCTGCTCAAGCAGTTCTTTTGTACTGACTATTGCTCAAATTAGTCTAAACTTGAGTTAATAGTGAGGTAGTAATTTTTCGTTTTGGGGGACAGTCGTCACGATTCAGTCGTCAATAGCAAATTAGACTATACTTCATCTTTATGAAAAAAGCTGTAAGAATCGACCTCGAAAATGTCTTGACCATCGAACCCGATTCGAGGTATTCTATCAGGGTAGATCAGACAGTAATGAAATTCAGATTTAAATTGGCAATGTTAAACCAGTTAAAAATTCTAATTGTTGATGATAATGAAGTAGATCGGACCGCCGTGCGCCGATTCTTAAGAACATCGGAGATGGCGATAGAAATAACAGAAGCCGCTGACTATCAAGAGGCTAAAGAACAGATGTCCAATAATCTTTTCGACTGTATGTTTATCGATTATCTTCTACCCGATGGAGATGGTTTGACTTTGGTGCGGGAAATTCGGGACCAGGGAGTTAAAATACCCCTAATTGTCTTAACCGGTCACGGAGACGAAGGAATTGCCGTAGATATGATGAAAGCCGGTGCTTCCGATTATATGAGTAAATTTCGTCTTTCTGCCTCGCGCTTAAATCAAGCGATGCAAAACGCCATCCGCATCTATGAAGCGGAAGAAGAAGTGGCGATTGCCAAACAAGAAAAAGATCAATTGGGTAGACAAAAAGAAGATTTTGTTTCGAGGATGACCCACGATTTGCGAACTCCCTTAGTGTCTGTCAATCATATATTAGAACTATTTCAAGAAGGTTTATACGGTGAGATTACTCCCGAAATGAGTCGAGTCATTCATGTGATTATTCGCAGTAATACAAATCTCTTGGAAATGGTTAATAATCTTTTGGAAGTTTATTGTTATGAAAACGGCGAAAAGACACTTAATTTTACTAAATTAAAGATTATCGATATTCTCGAAGAAGTCTGTCAGCAGTTAACTCCCCTTGCCCGAGAAAAAGGACTAGAATTAAGCTTAAATGCCGAAAATGCCGGGGAAATTTTCCTAACTGGCGATCGCTTGGAACTGCGGCGCGTTTTTACCAATCTCATCGGCAATGCGATTAAATTTACCCAAAAGGGTGATGTGAAAATTCATCTCATCCCCGCTACAGAGGAATATACTTTTGTCACCATTGTCGTCGAGGATACTGGTATAGGCATTTCAGCAGAAGAACTACCCCGGATTTTCGAGCGCCTGTACTCCGGTTCCCCGGACAGTTCCAACAATGGGTTAGGACTTTATCTCTCCCGTCGCATTATCGATGCTCATGGGGGAACTATTGCCGTCACCTCAGAATTAGAACGGGGTACTAGCGTTTCTGTCCGTTTACCCGTCTAGAAAGATCGATAATAGAAAAAATACTTTCTGCCGATCGGTCACTGTTAATGGCTTCTAATTGGGATATCTTGTTAATACAAGCGGCGCGTCAGGGCAATCTCGCGCGGGTTCAAGCTTTACTGAGTCAGGGGGCAAATGTCAACGCCACTGATGTGCAAAATACTACGGCTTTAATCTATGCCGTGCAGGGGGGTCATAGGGAAATTGTGGCAATTTTGCGAGAATTTGGGGCTGATATCAACAAAAGTAAACAACCTCAAGGTTTAAGCCCTCTCATGTTAGCGGCTGCCCTCAATCACAGTCAAATCCTCCCTCAACTAATCGCTGCCGGTGCTAATATCAATCAGGTCAATCAAGATGGTACACCAGCACTAATGATCGCCGTTTATAAGGGTCATACAGCGATCGCAGAACAGTTATTAACCGCCGGCGCTCGGGTCAATATGCGCGATCGGGATGGAGATACGGCTTTATCTGTAGCTATTAGCCAAAATTACGCCGCAATCGTCCGTTTACTGCTCGATAGTGGTGTAGATGACGAAATCCGTCAACAAGCTTGGTTACAGGCTCTCACCGCTAATTGCCCAGAAATCCTCGAATTGTTTATTACCCGTGGTATGCCCCTCGATTCTCCCACTTTATCCGGGGAAACTCCCCTAATTTTGGCTGTAGAGAGGGGAAATCTCGGCAGCGTGCAAACTTTACTGCAAGCGGGAGCAAATCCGAATATCAGCACGGAGGAGGGAGAAACTGCCCTCATGATCGCTGCTGCTGAGGGATATTTCGATATTGTCCGACTTTTACTCGCTAAGGGGGCCAGTGTTGACAATCAAAATCAGGCTGGAGAAACGGCCCTGCATTTAGGGACGATCGAAGGACATCTAGAGATCGTCCATGCCTTACTACAAGCCGGCGCTTTTGTCAATCACCGTAACCATTTTGGGGATACACCCCTGATCATCGCCACGATGCAAGGATACGAAGCGATCGTTTTAGAATTGTTAAAACAGGGAGCGGAGCCTAACCTAACTCAGCAGGGAGAAACACCGTTAACTTTAGCTCTACAGCGCAAATTTACGAAAATCTGCCGTTATCTCTTCGACTACGGGGCTAATCCCAACGCCGTTTATCCCGATGGCAAAACCGTCCTCATGAAAGCTTGTGAGGGCAATAATAGTCAACTGGTGCGCCGGTTAATCGATATCGGTGCTGATGTCAATAAACTCGATTTTAGCGGCGCTTCCCCTTTAATGTGGGCGAGTTATCACGGTTGTCTCGACACGGTTAAAGTTTTGTTAGACGGAGGAAAAGTGCACTTAAACCAGAAAAATCAAGGGGGAATGACCGCTTTAATGTTAGCTAAATTTAATCACCATCAGGCGATCGTTTCTTTATTAAAACAAGCGGGAGCGATCGAGTAAGCTGCCCGCGAATTTAAATTGCTTGTTGAGATGAGGCTCCGAGGCTGCGAGGCAGGAGATAGGGTGGTCACTGCGTGCGCGTTGCGGGGGGTCTTAGGGTGTTAGGGTGTTAGGGTTTTAGTTGAAATTCCCCCACTTCCCCACTTCCCCACTTCCCCACTTCCCCACGAGAAACTTTTTGCCGCAAACCCTAGATAGTCAACAGCTTACCATGACCACAGTGATATTATCAGAACCGCCAGCGTTTTTGGCCGCTGCCACTAAATTCTCGACAATTTCCTGACAATCAGCACTGGTTTGCAAATAATCGCTAATTTCCTCGTCGGACACTTCTTCCGTCAAACCATCACTACAGAGAATTAAACTATCGCCAGATTGCACATCGAGGGGAGATATCGTCACTGGGGGCAAATCGCGACGACCGAGACATTGAAATAAAATGTGTCGCCAAGGGTGGTTTTTCGCATCTTCTTCGGACAGATCGCCCATTTTTATCGCCCTAGCTATCCAAGTATGATCCTCCGTCACCTGTTCTAATTTTTGCTCACGAAAGCGATAGAGACGGGAATCTCCAATATGGGTGTACCAATAGCCATCATCTCGGAAGATAGCTATGACTAGGGTTGTCCCCATGTCCTGTCTTTCGGGATTTTTCAGCTGATCTTCAATAATCTTCTCGTTAGCGGCAGTAATTGCCTCCTGCAGCAATTCCCCGGTATTCAGGGGCGAATTCCAGTGTTCTTCTAGATGAGCTTGGATAGTTTCAGTGGCTATTTGACTAGCTTCCTGGCCTCCCGCATGACCCCCCATACCATCGGCAACGATAAAAAAGCGGCGATCGGGGTCGATATAATAACTGTCCTGATTAACCGATCGCACTACACCAGGATCGGTCATTCCCCCAAAAGAAAGATTGTTCATCGAAATTTCTGCTGCTAACACAATATTTATTATCCTGCGATCGATTACATCATACGATCCTGACGTTCAATTTTTCGCCAAAGTCTCAAGAGGGCTATCCCCGGAAGCAGGGAAATCGCCATCGGCACTAAAGTTAACCAACCAAAACCATTGATAAATAGAAGCGTCGCTGAGATAAGCAAAGCACTGATCAGTAAAGTATAGTTGGTTCCCATTTGGATCATACCCAATCGCCGCAAAAGTCGATCGGATTCGCTCGAACGTACCCGGACACGGATATCACCCCGTTCTAATTTTTCGATCGTATCATCGATGCGTCGGGGTAAACTCAGGGCGGTGCTGCTCACTTGGGCTGCTTGTCGTCCTAACTCATCGAGGATATTACTGCCATTATTTCCTGTCATATCATGTACTAATTGCAGGGCAAAAGGTTGGGCCACTTCCATAAAGTTAAATTCGGGATCGAGTCCTTTGCCTACCCCTTCCAGGGTAGAAAATGCCCGCATGACGAAGGTAAAGGTAGCGGGAAAGCGAAAAGGTTGATCGTAGGCCATGTCATAGAGATCATCGCTGATAGCGGCCACGGATTGCTCCTCAAAGGGTTTATCCATGAAGTTATCGAGCATATACTGGATCGAGCGCCGCACTGCTCCCATATCACCATTAGCAGTTAATGCTCCTAAATCTACCAGAGAAGTGACCACGCGATCGGCATCTTTTTGGGCAATTCCTAAGAGAGTCTGCATTAGTTTTTCGCGCACGTTGGTTTTAATTTGTCCCATCATGCCGAAATCGTAGAAAATTAAGGAGCCATCACTATCAACGGCGATATTGCCAGGGTGAGGATCCGCATGAAAAAAGCCGTTATTGAGCAGTTGAATTAAATAAGCTTTTGCCCCCAGTTTAGCCAACAATTTGCGATCGAGTCCTGCCGCTTCTAGGGCCTCATAATGACTGATTTTGATGCCAGGGAGGTATTCTAGGGTTAAAACCCGGGGAGAGGTGTAGCGCCAATAGACTTTCGGTACTTTGACCCAATCTTCCCCGCGAAAATTACGGCGAAAAGTGTCGGCGTTACGACCTTCGTTGAGATAATCGGTTTCTTCCCAGAGAATTTTACAGCATTCTTCATAAATACCAGTCCAATCGCGACCTTTACCCCATTTGGGATGATTTTGGAAGTATTGGGCGATTTTTTTCAGGATGGCCAGATCGATACTAAATAATTTTTTCAATCCGGGCCGTTGGACTTTGACCACCACATCTTCCCCGGTCTTCAGTTGGGCCCGGTGAACTTGTCCTAAACTAGCGGCTGCTAGGGGGATGGGATCGAAGCTTTTAAAGAGTTTATTCAGGGGTTTACCGAGGGATATCTCGATAATTTTGCTGGCCTGTTCGTAGGTAAATGCGGGAACCTGATCCTGTAGTTTCGAGAGTTCTTCCACATATTCGAGGGGAAAAAGATCGGCGCGAGTGGAGAACAGTTGACCGACTTTAATAAAAGTCGGTCCCAATTCTAACATGGTTTCCCGAATCCAAGCGGCCTGTTTTCTGCGTCTGCTGGCGAGTTTTTCCTCGCTATAGCCGCCGTTATAGCTCCATTTTTTACCGTTGAGCCAGAATTGATAAAGTACAGTCAGAACGAATCGCCAAATATCTAGACGACGACGATTGATCGAATAGTTTTCTCGATTCCAACGATAGCTATTTTTGGCGACTTGGAGGGCCGGCATTGCTGGGTTTAACTCTGGGGTAACGGGGACGGGTAGAAAGGCTGACACGCAATTTTTGGGGCTTTAAAGCGACTAAAAGAGGGTTTTGGGTTAATTCTGGTAGTTTTTTAGTTCCGAGCGCAATTGGGCGATTTCGGCGCGCATTTCGTCGATGTTTTCCTGCACATCGGCACTGGAGGAACCACCGGACTCTGTACCAGTATATACTCCCTTTTCCATGGCTTGATCGGCTCTCATTTGCACTTCTTCGACGAATTGCCGCAGGTTTTCCCGTTGTTCGGCATCAAATTTGCCTAATTCGCTTAAAGCGTTGGTAAACGCATCTTCTAGCTGTTCACCGATCACTTCAGCGATCGCTCGTCCGAGGAAAAAGGCGTGAATAACGGGGTTAGTCATAATCTTAAATGGATGTTTTCGCTTCGGGGTTTGTGGACGGGAAAGGCGATAATAGATTCCCTAACTACTAGGTTAGGCGACAGAACCAGAAAAGGCAAATCGTTTTTAGAAAACGGAGGTGAGACGGGGAGGTTAATCGACAAAATTAGGAGAAACAAAGGGCGCTAAGGGAGTAGAATCCGGTCCGATTGCGTCGAGAATTATCGCTGAAATCAACCCGATTAGCGAAATAATAGTGTCATCAACAATATCAGCCTCCTGGAGAGTTAAGATGCTCAGAAAACGTTTATTAATCCCTTTAATCTTATCCCTAGTCACTTTTGGTCTAGTGGTGGCCTGTAATTCCGGCACTCCCACCGGTCAAACTAACCCCAGTCCCGCAGAAAACGCCGCCACTGCCGCTATTCCCATCGGTGCAGCTTTGGCTCAAACCAGCAATCTCGCCCTATTGGGACAGGAACAGGTGATCGGTGTCAAGATGGCTGAAACATATTTTAATAAAAAGGGCGGAGTCAATGGAACACCGATTAAAGTTATTATCCAGGATGTGGCCGGGGATGAACAGGGAGCGATCAACGCCATTAATACCCTCATCACCCAAGATAAAGTGGTGGGTATTCTTGGTCCGTCCCTGTCCCAACAAGCTTTTGCCGCTAGTCCGATCGCCGATCGAGCCAAAGTTCCCATTCTCGGCCCGTCTAACACCGCTAAAGGTATCCCCCAGATCGGTGAATATGTGGGCAGGGTGTCTGCTCCTGTGGCTGTGGTCGCTCCCAATGCGGTTAAAACCGCTTTAAAAATCGATCCCAAGATTAAAAAAGTGGCTGTCTTTTTTGCCCAAAATGATGCTTTTAGTAAATCGGAAACGGAAACTTTTCAAGAAACCCTGAAGAGTTTAAATCTTGATATTGTCACCGTGCAGAAATTCCAAACCACCGATACAGATTTTCAAAACCAAGCCACCGCCGCTATCAATATTAAACCGGATTTAGTGGTTATTTCTGGTTTGGTTGCTGACGGGGGCAATTTGGTCAAACAGTTGCGACAATTAGGCTATCAGGGATTAATTATTGGTGGCAATGGTTTAAATACTTCTAATATTTTCCCTGTTTGTCAAGCTCAATGTGATGGCATTATCATTGCTCAAGCTTATAACCCGGAATTAGATAGTCCTATTAATCGGGATTTTGTCGCCGCTTATACAGCAGAAAATAAAAAAGCACCGCCCCAATTTACCGCTCAAGCTTTTACGGGAATTCAAGTTTTTGTCGAGGCCTTAAAACGGGTAGATGATAAAAATAAACTCAGTACACTTTCCCTCGAACAAATTCGCCAACAATTAAATCAGGAAATTTTAGCGGGTAAGTATGTCACTGTCCTAGGAGATATTGCTTTTACTCCCGAAGGAGAAATCATTCAGGATAAATTCTCCGTGGCACAAATTAAAATGGATGCCGATGGTAAAAATGGTAAATTTACTTTTGTGAAAAATTAATAAGTAAGTGGTTCTTCTCGTTTCTACCTCGTTGCAAGGGTCTCCCTTGCAACGCATTTACAGAGGTTCTAGCTCTTGTGTAATACTAAATCCTGTTTAATTAAAGTTTTCAAGAGTGTTAAAGTCGAGTCCAAAATCAACATAATCCTGTTCTGAATTGTCATGTTCTATTCAATTAATTTCTCTAGGTATAGGACAATATTCCATGGTAGTGTTGGACAAGAATAAAAGAAAAATGTAGGTTGGTTTTCACTTTCTTCAGAAATTCTTCTTAAGTTTTCGTGTTCCCTAATTCTTGCTCTCAGCTAGTTCTGGAATTTCTGGCGATTATTAGTAGTGAAATTTACAGGAAATGATCACAATTTCTTCATCAGACACGCTATAAACTAGGCGATGTTCTTTTGTAATGCAATGCTTCTGGTTTTCCTAATCCAGAAAAAGGCTCTCTTTGAACATCTTTAATAAGGCTGACAATTTTAGCGTCAACTTTTTTATCTGCGATCGCTTATTGGTTAAACTCATCAAAACTTCGGGTTAGAAAGGCGACTTTCCGGATCAGTTAGCAGCATCTACATAAATATAACTATCAGGATTTTTCAGAGATTCTATTGCCTCTTGGAGATGTTGACGGTTAGCTTCTGTTGAAAGCAGATAGTCCGTTTCATCCATTTCAGCAGCTTCTTTAATCAATAAAATCGCTTCGACAACTGTTCCTTCTGGTAAGTCGAGGGGAGGTAAACTAAGTTGACCATTTTTGATGATTGTTTGATATTTTAGGGCATTCATATAATTTTACTATTCTTGAGATTCTATTAATTATACCAGTTTCAACGATAACTTAGCTCTTCTCGTTTCTGTATAGAACCTATTTGGTATCTCTCTTGTGACGCTTCACGGGTAAGAATTACAGGTATTTTGGCTAATTCGCTCTAATCCATACTGGGTAAGGATTTTGGGAAAGATACCAAATGGAATCTATCAAGTTCTTTTCGTTGCCTTCCTCAAGATATTTACACAACCAGGTTTGCACTGTGTTTCTATGATGCCCTAAACTTGTAGCTATGACCTTGAGGGTAGGAGCTTTTTCTTGATTTAGCGGCAGTTTGTCTTTTTCCCTAGGGGTGGTTGCTTCTTTGATCCGTTGAGTTAATTCCTCTGCGCTTTCTTTGACTACTGTTGAGGTTACTCCTGCCATAATTTTTGAATAATAAGAGTTATGGTCGGTTAAGCGTCAAAACATCTAGGCTTTTCCTTGATGCTGGCAATGTAAACTTTGATTAAGAGAAAGACTTCTAGCTCTGATCCGATGTTATATTAATAATTGAAGCTAAGGAAAAAAGCTTCCCTGACAGATCAACTGGCAAGGTTATAAGGTCAAGTTCACAAAGGAGTAAACCCTGTTAAAGTTACATTCTGTCTCGATAACGACGATAACAGCGATCGACCTGAACGCTCATATTTCCTAGAGTAGAGAACAAGGGAGTTAGGCAATTGCAACTAAGGTTCAATGCGTCTCCAACCAGTCTCAAGTTGTGAGGGGAAATACCTGAGAATCGGTAAACTGATCGCTGTTATTGTTTGTCAACACAAGTAATTGATAATTGCAGTCGCTCTCCTTTGATGAGATAATAGAAAGTCTTCTGTTCAAAAGGATATCGATAGGATGCGACTCTCTCAACAGCTTTTTGTCACTCTCCGGGAAGACCCAGCCGAGGCGGAAATCCCCAGTCATAAATGCTTAGTCCGTGCCGGTTACATTCGTCGCATTGGCAGCGGTATTTACGCCTATTTACCCCTGATGTGGCGGGTTTTGCAGAAAGTCTCCCAGATAGTCCGGGAAGAAATGAATAAAGCCGGCGCCCAAGAATGTTTACTTCCCCAACTGCAACCGGCGGAACTCTGGCAGGAATCAGGCCGTTGGGACACCTACACAAAAGCAGAAGGGATTATGTTTGCCCTGACGGACCGGCAAAACCGGGAGTTAGGATTAGGACCGACTCACGAAGAAGTAATTACTGCCGTCGCTCGGGATTTAATTCGTTCCTATCGACAATTACCGGTTAATTTATATCAGATTCAAACTAAATTTCGCGATGAAATTCGCCCTCGTTTTGGTTTAATGCGGGGACGAGAATTTATTATGAAAGATGCCTATTCTTTCAATCTCGACGAGGAATGTTTAAAGAAAACCTATCAAGCGATGGATATAGCTTACCGCAATATTTTCCGCCGTTGTGGGTTAGCTTTTCGGGCAGTAGAAGCCGATTCTGGAGCGATTGGTGGTTCCGCATCCCAAGAATTTATGGTCTTAGCTGATGCCGGAGAAGATGAGGTTTTATTTACCGCCGATGAAAAGTATGCGGCTAATGTGGAAAAAGCCGTTTCTTTGCCGGCAGATAAAGTGGCTTCTCCCTTTAAAAAGTTTGCTAAAAAAGAGACTCCTAACACCAACACTATCGAAAGTTTAGCTAAATTTCTCGATTGTTCTGCCACCGCTATCGTCAAAAATGTTCTCTACGAAGTGGTTTATGATAGCGGCATAACTGTTTTAGTTTTGGTGAGCATTCGGGGAGATCAAGAGGTTAACGAAGTTAAACTACAAAATGAATTAATTAGACAGGCGAGCCGTTACAATGCTAAAACAATTTTGGCTTTAAAAATACCCGATGCTGCCGCTCAACAGAAATGGGCAACTAAACCTTTACCTTTAGGTTATATTGCTCCCGACTTAGAAGATAATTTGCTCAAAAAAGCCAGCGATATAGCTCCTCAATTTTTACGCATAGCAGACAACACGGTGACAGACTTAGAAAACTTGATCACCGGTGCAAATGAAACGGGGTTTCATTTAGTGGGGGCAAATTGGGGTAAAGATTTTATCTTACCGGAATTAATCGTCGATCTACGCAAAGCCCAGGTAGGCGATCGAGCTATTCACGATCCTGATCAAACCTTGCAAAGTGCTAGAGGAATTGAAGTCGGTCATATCTTCCAATTGGGCTATAAATATTCTCAAGCCATGAATGCTTTTTATACTAATGAAGCGGGAGAATCTACCCCCATTTGTATGGGTTGTTATGGCATAGGAGTATCGCGTTTAGCACAGGCAGCCGTAGAACAATCCTACGATAAAGATGGCATTATTTGGCCGGTAGCTATTGCCCCTTATCAAGCGATTGTGGTTATTCCCAATTTAGCTGATGCCGAGCAGGTAAAAACCGCCGAAAGTTTATACAATGAGTTAAATCAAGCGGGCATTGAAACCCTTTTAGATGACCGGGATGAACGTGCAGGAGTTAAGTTCAAAGATGCGGATTTAATTGGGATTCCCTATCGCATTGTCACGGGTAAATCTCTCAAATCTGGTAAGGTGGAATTAGTCGAAAGAGCCAGTAAAAAAGCGTCAGAAGTAGCAATTAATGAGGTGGTTTCCTATTTAAAAACTGCTATTTCAAAGGTAAATGCTTCTGATTAAGTGATTAAATATACAGATAAATTCTCGAATATAGAGCCGAGAGCCGTCAATAAAGGTAATATTGCCTCTAATAAAACCGAGACTCTCTGTCCGTTTTTCTGTGTCAAGTTCAAAAGTTTGGATCATGGCTGAGTTTGTGAGAAGTTTTCTAATTCTCTCAAAGTAAGTCTCAATCAACAAATTCAATCTCCTTAATGATGGCGATTTTTTGCTGTATTTTCTCAAGCATCCAGGACTCTCCTAGCCATTCATCAAAATCTTCACTGTGTTGTAATTGATCATTAGTAAACAAATCAACAAACTGCTCTGTTGAGCATTGATATTGGGTTTCAAATTGTTTTAGGCGTGCTTGAGTTTGTTGTAATCCGCTCTCTAAGTCTTGTAGCCGATAGTTCAGATCGGTTTGAATCATTGCTTTAAGGGATTCTGGTTGACTAGAGCGCAGTTTAATCAGGTTTGTTGAGTTTGATTCTAGCGGTTGGGTTTGCATGGTGATTGTTTGTCTCATCAGGGTTAATTTTGACGGAGGGATTGGATATATTCGACTGTTTCTGGGGGAAAGCGTTCGGTTAATTCCTCATCGGGAAGTTGGGACAGCATCCGAAAATAATTCTTTCTTACTGTTTGAATGTTAGGGTGATTTTCGCCTAGTGTAGCTATCAAAATAGCAATAGCTCTTTGATAGAAAGGTTCGGCTTCTGCGTATTTCCCTTGAATGTAATAGAGGATATTTGGGCTATGCGGAAATAGCCTGGGGACGTGGGAGAGATTTGCCTCGTGCAGTGTAGTCTTCGATCAGGAGATCTAAGACTTCAAGGGCATTTTGTAGGGCTGTATTGTAAGTTTCGCCGTGAGTATGAGCATAGGGGCCAAATTCAGGTAGATGGGCGATAAATTTGTTGTCTTCTTGTGACCATTGAATAAAAATACTGTAGTGATAATTCATGGGTTGTCTCCTTGATTTAAGTTTGCTAGTTCCTGAAGTGCATTTCTTACGTCTTTTTCCTGGTAGCGATCAGCATCACTACTATCTTTGCCTGACAGGGTCAAGCTATATTCTAAACGGGGATGACTCCAAACGGTATGACTACCTTTACCGTGGCGATAGGTAAACCCTGCTTTCAGAAGTATAGACTTGAGTTCTCGTATTTTTTTAGGCATTTGCTATCTGCTGGAGTAATTTTATTGCAGTTTGAGCATTATTAAGGTATTACAAAGAATCTAGGCATGACGGAGGGATTGGATATATTCGATCATTTCGGGAGGAAAGCGTTGGCTTAATTCCTCATCGGGAAGTTGGGACAGCATCCGAAAATAATTCTTTCTTACTGTTTGAATATTAGGGTGATTTTCGCCTAATGTAGCTATCAAAATAGCAATGGCTCTTTGATAGAGAGGTTCTGCTTCTGCGTATTTCCCTTGAGAATAATAAAGACTCGCCAGATTGTTGAGACTGGTCGCCACATCAGGATGCTCTTTTCCTAATAGCTTTTCCCGAATCTCCAGCACTCTTTGATAAAGAGGTTCTGCTTCTGCGTATTTCCCTTGATCTTGATAAAGACTCGCCAGATTGTTGAGATTAGAAGCAACACTAGGATTATTGCCACCAAATAACTCTTCATGGATTTTTAATCCTTGTAAAAATAGAGATTATGCTTGATAAAAATCGCCTTGATATTTATAAGAAATACCTAAATTGCTCAAAGCATTGGCTTCTGATGTTTTATCACCAATTTGTTGGGCAATTTCTAATTGTTTTTGAAAATATTCAATTGCTTGCTGATATTGTCCTAAGGATTGATAAGTAATTCCCAGATTTCCGAAAGCATTTGCTAGGGCAAGAATATCGCCGATCTCCTGAGCAATTGCTAATTGTTCTTGAAGATGTGCAATTGCTTCTTGATACTGCCCTAAAGACTGATAAGCCGCTCCCAAATTACCTAAAGTATTCGCCTCCGAATACCGATCATTGATTTCTCTAATAATTACTAATTGTTGGTGAAGATATTGTATTGCTTCTCTATATTGACCCCAAGATTGATAAATCATTGCTAACCGGCTAAGAGCAAAAACCTCAGATTGTTTATCACCAATATCCTGAGCTTTTTTTAAGAGCTTTTGATAGATTTTATGATCATGTTTTTTGGGTGCAATCTGATCAAAGTTCTCAAGATTTAACTCTGTTTCATAATTACTAGCCTGAGCCGAATTAGTTTGATTTTTATTAATCTGAATCATCATCATCCTCCAATAAATTTAAAACTTGCTCAAATTGTGATTCTGCGGATTGAATTGCCTGAATCCATTCTGATAATTCTTTAACTGTTATACTAAATCCGTTGAGCATAGGCTACTTATAAGGACAGGCACTCATGCAATAGGCACTCATGCAAAAGGGGGAATAAATAATCAGTCTTTAATAACCAGATTTAGTATAAACTGGTTATTAGAGTGTTAGAAAATAAACTATGAAACTCGCTCTTTCCCTACTATCAGCTGGTCTTTACAAGTAATTTAGATAACCATCAGCTTAACTCCCACAAATTTTTAACTGGGATTATTGCTATACTGGTGGATATTGACAAAAGATTATGTTAATTATTTTTCTGATGAAGATTATTATTCACCTTTTCATTGTACTATGAATATATGGCAATATTTTTGAAGGATCACGAGCGATGCAATTTCTAATGCTCAGAGTTAAAAATGCTTGGAGAAGCAAAAAAGCAAAGATGATTATATCGCTCCTATTGCTTTTTATCTTGATGCCGATTTTTCTTTATGCTTGTTTTAGTGATCTTCCTAACCAATCATCGGAGCAACGGCAAGGAACCCTTTTGGTTTGGTATCCAGAAGAGGGCAATTTAACTGAAGTAGTAGGTCTCGGTTTGCAAGAGTTTGAAAAATTAAATCCGCAGGTGACAATTCTTGAACAAGCTATTCCTATCGATGAGATACCCGAACGTTTTTTTAAACAATCTCAAAGCGGATTAGGTGCAAGTGTTATTCTAATTTTTTCGAGAAATATACCCAGATTAGTATCCCAAGGAGTACTGGGGGAAATTGACCAGAACAATCTAGATTTATCTATTTATTATCCCCCGACGCTGAAACAAGTTAGCTATCAAGGAAAAATCTATGGTATTCCCTTAGGTTCTCGTACCAATGTACTGTGTTATAATCAAAAAAAATTACAAGTTAGTCCCGATCCGCTGCTGAAGCAACCTCCTACCACTTTAGAGGGATTAGTGGAACGTGCGCGCAAAGGTTATTCTGTGGGGATAGTTTCCTCTTTTGAAGATACTTTTTGGGGAATGGCAATTTTTGGCAGCTATTTGTGGGATGAGCAGGGTAGGCTGCAACCTCGCTTAGATGGTTGGGCAAAATGGCTAGAATGGCTAAAATTTGCTTCGTCACAGCCTAATTTTATCCTCAATCGTCAACGGGAATTACTTCATAATGCTTTTGCTAGAGGTCGCTTAACCTATTATGTGTGTAATTCTATTGAAATTGCCAATTTAAAAAACAGCCTCCAAGATGATCTCAGAGTTGCTTTACTTCCCCAAGAAACTCAGGGTAAAGCATCACCAATTCTCTATACACGGGTGATGGTATTTAATCGCAATAATAGTGATAATGAAAATAGTTTGGGATTAGCTTTAGGAAAATTTCTCTCTAATCCCGAACAACAATTACAAGCAATCATCCAAACAGAAAGTTTTATTCCCGCTAATCGACGGGTGCAGATCGAAGGAAATTTGCTACCGATTGAATCGGTATTATTACAACAATCTCACAATGCTGTGGCAGTTCCTCTGGATGATTGGGAAAAGTTGAATAAAATTTTAGAAGAGGGAGAATTTTGGTATGAAAGAGCGATCGCTGGTGAAATATCTTCCTCAACAGCAGCCCAAAAACTGACACTTTATATTCAATCAGGTCTCGATCAGGAAGTCAGGAAAATAAATTAATTATGAATAACAATATTCCCTCTCTTTCGGAAATAATTGCTAACCAATTATTATTTTTAGGACGCAGAAATGTTCAAAGTCAATTAACGATCATTTTTCTGTCTTTAATTCTTGCTTGGTTATTATCAAAATGGTTATGGTCTTACTTGAGAAAAAGATTCCCTCACGTCACCAGTTTTATTCACAGTGATAAAAATTTAACCCTCCGTCAATATTTTGCTATCCTGATAGAGTTTCTTAATTTTCCAGTTATTAGTCTAATTTTACTTGACTTAAATTATCTAATTTTTTTCAGTCAAAATTGGACAAGAGGAATGATTAGTTTATCTATAAAACTCCTGTGGTTTTATTTAGTTTATCGTGGTTTATTAGCTGGACTATACGCCAAGTTTTCCGTCAATATAATTAGATATTATCATTTCCGGCTTTTAGCACCTTTATTGGTGTTATTTCTCCTGAGAAACATGATTGGTTTTTACAATAATATTCAGGAAATTGCCCAAGTATCTCCCTTCAATTTATTCAATAGTCCGATCACATTGAGAAGCATATTTATTTTGATAATAGCTCCCTATTTTCTGGTGATTATTGTTGTTCTTATAGAGACTATAATTCTGAGTATTGCCAATTTAAATCAGCAAGCTAGTCGCGGTGAAATTGAAGCAACTTTACTGTTAGGACGTTATTTTTTCATTGTCTTAGGTTTTATCATCATCTTGGGTTATGTGGGAGTTAATGCAACGGCAATAGCGGCAATTACTGGCGGTTTATCGGTGGGTATTGGTTTCGGTATGCAGCAAGTGGTCAGTAATTTTATTAGCGGTATTTTACTATTATTTGAAAAAGTTCTCAAACCTGGAGACATAATTAATATTGAAGGGCAAACTTCTCAGGTAAAAAAGCTAGGTATTCGAGCGACAACAGTGCAAATTCTTACAGACAATTCCGAAAAAATTATTCCCAATCAAAAGTTTTTTACTGAGGATGTCACCACCTATACGGGTAGTGATAACTTGATTTATTGTTCAATTGTTATCGGAGTTGGTTATCATTCTAACGCACAACAGGTGATGAATTTATTGCTAGACATTGCTGACCAACATCCTCATATACTTAAAAACCCGCAACCAGTAGCTTTTTTTCTTAATTTTGATCATTCTAGTTTAAACTTTGAATTAAAGTTCTGGTTGGATAATGTTAACAGGAAAAAGCGAGTAATTAGTGATGTTAATTGTGTTATTCTTGATAGGTTTACTCAACAGGGTATCGAGATTCCCTTCCCGCAGCAAGATATTCACATTCGCAATAATTAACCTGAGTTCGGGATCAGCTAAAACCCTGATGCTACCGTAGCCTGAAACTCCTATTCTTTCGTGGAAGCTATGGCAAAATTCCCTTAAACCGAACTGGCGTTAATTAGGGTTTGCTGAATAAATCTAAAAACCTTATCCAACAAGGTTTTTAGACTTTTTTTCCCTCAAAAAGTGCCGCCCCTTGGAGTGATTGGGGGGAAAATTCAGGGACTTTTTCCCTGAAAATTAGGTAATTGACCAC
>NZ_JADBRW010000174.1:0-2514 GCF_020247025.1 Microcystis sp. M109S1 | reverse complement strand
TCTGTGCCAGTGGTTCCTGTATCCGTAATGGTGTCATAGCCTTCAAAGCTATCCCAATTATTACTTTGATAGCCAGTATAGAGGTAATTGTCGGAACCGTTACCACCGTTAAGATTGTCCTCACCACCGCCACCGATAATGACATTATTGGCAGCATTACCCGTAATTTGATCATTCCCCCAATAGCCATGGATTTGGATATTGTCACCGACAAAAGCAGTGTTAGAGAAGTCGAGGGTATTGTCACTCCAATCACCGACGATGGTGACTTTTCCTGTTACTCCTGTCCCGTCGATGGTTTCAATGCCACTATTGGCGCTAAAGGAAAGAATCCCCAGGTCCACGTCTCCTGTACCCAAAACCACAATTTTATCCACCCCAGAGGTGCCGGTATCGGTGTAGATGTCGTAGCCTTGGAAACTCGACCAGCCTCCAGCTAGATTACCAGAGACATAATAAGTGTCTGACCCTTCGCCTCCATCCAATTGGTCATTGTCTGCGCCGCCATAGAGTAAGTCATTGCCAACCCCAGCCGATAAAGTGTCAGACCCCCAATCTCCATCGATTAGGTCATCTCCGCCGCCACCATTGAGAATATCGTTTCCCCCGTAACCCATCAGGTGTTCGGCAAGATTCGTACCTGTAATCGTGTCGCTAGAGTTATCACCGTAAATAATGGTTTTCTGAAGATAGAAATAGTTGAGCCAACTGGCAACATCGTTAAGGCGAGCATTGGCATCGCCGTCTTCGTTGACGAGACGATTTTCTTGGATGGTAAAGCCAATATGATAGAGTCCATCGGCTACGGTATTGACTAAATTTTTACCGAAGTATTGGGTTGTCGCTCCGTCATTTTGTACCAGGTGGTAGCCTGTTTCCTCATTTCCCTCATCGTCACCGTGGAGGAGGACAAATTCGTCATAGTGATTAGTGCGAACCCATTGATTGAGGGTGCGAATATCATCGCTGGTAATCCAGCCATCAGCAGCGACACCTGTAGCGGTAATGCCATCTACTAATAGATGGTTAAGTCCGTCGGCGGCGGCGGCTCCGGCGTTAATATCCCCGGCATTTGTCCACTTGGCTAAGCCAGTATCAATTTTGATGGTATCGACAATTTTGTCTAATCCTGTGCCAGTGGTGGACTGATCAACGTAAAAATATGTTACCCAATCTGCTACATCTTTGACTGTGGCATTAGCTGCACCATCTTCGTTGAGAAACCGCCCATTTTGGATCTGAAAACCAATATGATAGATTCCGTCGGCAACGGTATTAACTAGGTTTTTCGCAAAATATGTGGTCTGAGCGCCGTCATTTTGAACTAAATGGAAGCCAGTTTCTGTTGTGCCGTCATCATCCCCATGCAGAACAACAAAAGTATTATAACGGGTGGCATCAGAGCGAATCCAATTGTTAATTTGTGCAATATCGCTTTCGGAAATTGAACCATCGGCGGCGAGATTGTAGGTAGCGATCGCTGTTTTTAATAAATCATTCAGTCCATTGGCAGCATCAGCACCGCCAGCAATTTCTTGCCAAGGTATATTTTGCGCTAAACCCTGATCAGCAATGATTAATTCCGTAATCCGATCAAGTCCGGTATTAGTTGTGGCCCGATCTGTATAAAATTGGGTTAGCCAATCCGCCACCTGAGCAACCGTGGCATTTGCGTTCCCATCTTCATTGAGAAAAGTACCATTTTGAATGAGGAAACCAATGTGATAAATGCCATCAAAAACCGTATCAACTAAATTCTGATTGCGATACTGTTGAGTCGCTCCGTCATTTTGGACTAGATGAAAGCCTGTTTCTGTTGTACCGTCATCATCGCCGTGGAGAGCAGTAAATTCTGCTAAACGGTTAGCGCGAATCCAAGCATTAATCGCGGTTACGTCACTGACAGTAAAAATGCCATTACTAGCAACTCCAGTGGCTTGTTTGGCTTCTAAGATTAACTGATTTAATCCGTTAGCTGCCGTCATTCCACCCGTAATATCTGTGCCGAGATTAGCACCAGCAAGTCCTGGATCTCTGCCAATTCTTTCAACCGTTTGCTCTAGTCCCGTTCCGGTTGTTCCAGCTGGGGAATTTTGCACCATCGAATAAGATTTGCTTGCCATAATTTTTAACCATAAAAAATAAGGTAGTTAGTGAAATAGCAACAATTGTTAGACAATTGACATACTCCCACCGTCAAGCTACGCTGTGACGGGGGATTCTTGACCTATCACTATCGGAAATTCCTTGTTCAACGAGACAACTTAGATTCTCAATGTCTCCATTAAGAACCCAGAGGCCGGACTCTCCCAAGGCGTTTGGGTCGGTTTCTGTTTGCCCAACAGTACCGTTGAGATAATTTCCCAAATATTGCAACCCTTTTTTAAGAATGTTGATTGCTGCATTATGATCCCTATCTAAGACTGTTTTACAATTGGGACATTGATGAGTTCTAGTGCTTAATGATTTTTGAACTCTCGTCCCACAAACTGAACAATCTTGAGAAGTGAAATG
>NZ_JADBRW010000173.1:0-5809 GCF_020247025.1 Microcystis sp. M109S1 | reverse complement strand
GGGGAATATTTGCCCCTAGAATCAAATCAAGATAATATCTTTTGCTCCCAAGTCTTCCCTGGATTATGGCTAGATAAAAATGCTTTATTATCGGGGAATTTAGCCGAAGTTTTGGCAAGATTACAGCAAGGAATAGCTAGTGAACAACACCAAAATTTTTGTCAAATTTTGGCTAATAAATAACCCAGATAAACTTGATTTTTTTCTTAGTTGCCTAGGGATGGCTCAGAAAGATTAGCTGATTTTTCTTGCCAATCTTGACCGATTTTAATCGTCACATCAGAAGCGAGATTCCCCGTACTTTCCACCAAAACTTCCCCGACACCAAGGCTATTATGCAGGGCAGCGGCCAGGGAATTATCCCCTTTTTGAGCAATAATTTTGGTAGTTTCTAGAATTGGCGATGAAGACTTAGAGACAAAAACATTTTCATAACCAAACGAGCGCAGATATCTGACTAGAGCTTGCACTGCTTCTGGATTATCGATGCTATCTTCCACAGCTATGCGAGTCGGTTGCGTGGTTTCCTCAATGTCAGCCATAAAAGAGCCGTGGTTAAAATGTTGAGCCACTAGCTCTTGAATTTTACTTTGATTGGGCAACCAATAACTGATCCCTTGCCGACCATCACCATTAAAGTCTCCGGGTAGAAGTAGCATTTGCACATCAGCGCGCTGAGTTTTAGAGGCAAAACCGGCTAGAGCGAGTAACTCCTCTAAACTGAGATTAGTATCGATATGAGTGCGGATAACCTCGATAATATCGGGAATTTTCAATAAAGTTGCTGGTTTTAGGGTTTGTTCTACTAAAGACCGCATTAATTGCTGTTGTCGTTGGATACGACCGATATCGCCGTTAGCATCGTAACGAAAACGGGCAAACTGGAGGAATTTCTCGCCGTTGAGGTGTTGTTCCCCTTTTTTCAGGTCAATGTAGAGGTGTTGACTAAAATCTTTGTACTTCATGTCTTTGGGAACATATACCGTCACCCCCCCCAAAGCATCAATTAATTTTTCCACACCCTGCACATTAATGCGAACATAGCGATCGATAGCGACTCCGTCCAAAAGATGACTAACCGTTTCCGCCGTTAAAGCAGGTCCACCGAGGGCGTTAGCTTCATTGATTTTTTTCTCCCCGTAACCCTCGATATCGGTGCGGGTATCCCGGGGGATGGAAAGCATGGTTAACTTCTGTCTTTGGGGGTCAAAACGCAGTAACAGCATGGTATCGGTTAAACCATCCAAGGAATTAACCGGGGCATGATAACCCAGATCTGGGGTTTGTGCCTCCTTGACATCGGATGTCAACACTTTCGCGCCAACTACCAGAATATTAACGGGGCGGTTGAGGGCGGGAAGTTGCAGATTTTGATAGGATATCGCCTGCTGATTGTTAAAAGCGGCGGCTTCTTGGGGACTAAGAGCAGCTTGTCGCAAAGGTGTGGAGGAGAGAGACACAGCCAACATAGCCCCCGCCGTAGCGGAAACTAGGGCGCAGCCAGTTAAGCCTAGGGCCGTCAGGAACCATTTACCGGACAATCGCCGCTTTTTAACAGGTTTAGCCGCTAATTTGCTTGATTTTCCGCTTTTAAGCCTTGATTTTGTCTTATTAACCACAAATTGCCTCACACGGTCACTAAATATCTCCCTAAAACCATATTTAAAGAGATGAACTATTTTTTTTCTCAGATACCCGGAAAAGATTATTAAACTAATCGGGTTTTCTAGAGAGTTAGCAGATAATATAGCAGAATTTTTCCTTATAGTTCTTCTGCATCGCAATTTTGGAGAAATATCTAGGGTTTGCAGCAAAAAGTTTTTTATGGGAGCGGGAAGCGGGGAAGTGGGGTAGTGGGGTAGTGGGGAGAACAAAGCTGCCTTTTGCATGAGTGCATGAGTGCCTCCTATCTCCTCAATGGCTGATTTTTTTGTGCAGAAATAACTTTTGTGGTCGATTAAATAACCAATTGATCAACCAACCGTCGGTTTTTTGCAGACGATAACCGCTACTTGAGTACAGTGACTGGGCCGCTAGATTATTATCGAGAACATGGAGGGAAAGTTCCTCAAAACCCCATTCTCTAGCGATCTGTTCACACTTGAGCAGCAATCTCCGGGCCAGACCGGCACGCCGGCGATCGGGACTAACGGCTAAATTAGAAATATAAGGAATGGGAACGGCTAAAAAAGAACTAGATTTTAAGCCGATTTCCGCCGTAGCGACAATAATTTCCTGAGAACCCGTGGCGGTGACGCTGGTTTGACTGACTACCAGACAGTGATAGTAAGGGGTATCGGCGCGCAATCGTCCCCGTAAGTCCTCGTAAATGCCCAATTTAAAGATAGGACGCAGAAAAGACCAATAATTGGCCGTGGGGAAAAAACTATCGGTGAGAATTTCCGCCAAGCTTTTGAGATCTTGGCTTTGGGCCAAACGCACCTCGACGGTAATGGTGGCATTGTCACCGGTCGCTTCCGAGTCGGAGGGATTAGACAATAGGTATGAGATAAAACAGGAGTCCACTTTAATCACAGGAGTCGGCAGGGAAGGTGGGGATGGCAGTCCTTATCCCGGAAAGGTAAATAGGGGTGGGAGCTAGTTGGGAGAATCAAGCATCTATCTTAAGGAGAATACCGCAATTTTTCAAGACTACTGAATCAAAATCTCATCCATTCTACTGCCTATAGCCCCAGTTGGGGGAAAGACTGCTATTTTTCGGGAATTTTTTTTGATCGCCGGGCAATGGTTAAGATGGGATGATGCTGGTCAGAACTAATCTCTTTCTTTTTGGGTCAATTAACTATATTCTTTAATCTAATCTATCCTCCTATCCCCTCCATGATCAAAGAAATTTCCGCTTATTTGCAAGTGTTCCGCAGTCAAAAAATGGCGGCTTTGTTATTCTTAGGTTTCGCTTCTGGATTGCCCTTGTTGCTCACCAGTCGCACCCTGCAAGCTTGGATGACCACCGAAGGAGTTGATCTGAAATCGATCGGTTTATTTAGTTTAGTCGCTCTCCCCTACTCTCTCAAATTTCTGTGGTCTCCCTTACTCGATCGCTATCTTCCCCCCGTGCTTGGTCGTCGTCGCGGTTGGATTTTAATCGCTCAAATTTGTTTAACTTTAGCGATTGGTTTCATGGCTTTGCAACAACCGCAACGATCTTTAGAATTATTGGCAATTAATGCCCTACTGATTGCTTTTTTTAGTGCCAGCCAAGATATTGCCTACGATGCCTATCGCACAGATATTTTAGAAAAATGGGAGATGGGTGCAGGGGTGGCGATCGGGGTTTTAGGTTATCGTTTGGCTTTAATTTTAACCGGTTCGATCGCTTTAATTTTAGCCGATCACTTTCCCTGGCCTCTCGTCTATCTTTTCCTAGCTGGACTGATGGCTTTAACGATTATTTGGTCTTTTTTCGCCCCAGCTACTCCCCCTAGGGATGATACTCCTCAAACTCTTTTAGAGGCGGTTTGGTTGCCTTTCCAAGAGTTTTTTCAACGCTATCAAATAGGTCAAGGAATCAGCATTCTCGCCTTTATTGTTCTCTATCGTTTAGGGGATGCTTTAGTTAATAATATGGTGACTCCTTTTCTCTTAAAAACTGGTTTCAGTCAAACCGATATTGGGGCGATACAAGGCGGTATGGGCATGATTGCAACTATGGTGGGAGTTTTATTAGGTGGTTCCCTGTTAAGTCGTTGGGGAATTAATCGATCGCTCTGGATATTTGGTGTCTTGCAAGCTGTTAGTAATTTAGCCTATTTTATTTTAGCAAATTTAGGGCAAAATTATCCTTTTATGGTCTTAGCTATTAATATTGAAAACTTCTGCGGTGGCTTAGTCACTGCCGCTTTTGTGGCTTTTTTAATGAGTCTTTGTAATGCTCGTTTTACCGCTACTCAGTTCGCCCTTTTATCAAGTTTAATGGCCTTTAGTCGCGATATTTTGGTGGCTCCCGCAGGAGTTTTAGCTGAGGAGATCGGTTGGCAGTGGTTCTTTTTAATCACGGTAATTGCCGCTTTACCTGGGTTAGCTTTATTGCCTTTATTTGCTCCTTGGCAAGAGCAGAATTAGGCTAATTTATGAGCTAGGAACTGATAATTTATTCCTCCGATTTCACTCGCATAACTACTAAAGTCATATCGTCGCTACTGTCATTTCCCAACCCAGTAAAAGCGGCAACTTTCCCAAATAAATATTCTAGAATCTGTTCGGGATCGGTGTACTGTTGACAGGCTTCTTTAACTGCCGATAGCCAATTTTTCTGCTCAAATCTTTCCCCTTTCGAGTTAACTGCATCGGTAAAGCCATCGGTATAATAAATCAGCGTATCTCCCGCTTCTAATTGCACTTGGGCATCATCATAGATAGAATCGGCCTCTAAACCAACTAATGTCCCTTCCGTGTCGAGAGGCTCTAACTCTGCCGTTTTGGCCCGCCACCAGAGGGTGGGATAATGGGCAGCATTACTGTAGCCAAGACGGCGCGTCAGGGGATCATACTCGGAATAAAATAATGTCACGAAACGATGAGAATTATCCAGATCGGCATACATAACCCGATTGAGATGACGCAAAATCTGGGCCGGGGAGTGACGATTTAACACTTCCGCTCGCAACATTCCCCGGGTCATGGTCATCAATAATCCTGCTGGGACACCTTTACCCATGACATCACCAATGACTATACTCCAAGGAGCGGTACTAGCTTCCATTTCCGCCTCCCTTGCCGGTTTAAATTGATCGTAGTTGCAGGGGATAAAATCATAATAATCGCCACCAACGCGATTAGCCGTTTTACAGTGGGCTGCCAATTCTACCCCCTGAATTTTCGGACATTGCCGGGGTAAAAGACGATTTTGGATTTCGGAAGCGATTTCTAACTCTCGATCCTGACGTTCCTTGGCCCGTAATTCCAGCGTTAATTCATTATTAGCTATAGCCACCGCCGTTTGATCGGCCACTAGCTGCAACAGTTTACGACGGGTGGGTGTCCAACCATAATCGGGATCGCGACTGAAAACGTATAAACGTCCCCGCTCACTATTTTTTACCAAAACAGGTGTACTATATACCTGCGTACCCTGTCCGAGAGTTTGCCGGATTTTATGGTCGAGACTATCGAGAAGCGATCGACTATTTCTGTTCTCAAGTGCCGGTTCTTGGTTTAATTGTCGGATAATTGCCTCTAATTGTCGGCGTAGTTCCCCATTAATTTGATTATCTTGGCAATGGAGTTGATCGAGCGCCACTTGACCGTTATTTTTGCTCAAAATCAACGCCCCTCCCTCCGCGTCTGCCACTCGTGCGGCCATCAAGGGGGTAAGATCGAGGAATTGGTTTAAATTGTTGAAACTCCGCAGGGCAAACCCGAGGGAACTTAAGAGATTTTGAACTTTGTTTTGTTCGCGATATAAACTGGCGACTAACTCTTTTAAGGCTAAAATCGGCTTGATATCGGCACTTTGATCGCCCATATTGACAGTAGGAGTGTTGAGGGTGTCGCTCGGTTCCGGCTCAGAAAGCATAAAATGATCTTTGTGGCGGTGACATGATTATAGCTAGATAGTCATTGGGTGATGACCTGTTTAAGTCTAACAGTATAGTGGATCTTTTCGTGACTGCCACAATTTAACCCTGATGTTTTACTATTTCTGTTTTTTGACGCTCCCCGCTCTAAAGAGACGGGGATTCTTCGTTCATTGAGTCTCCGTTAGCAAGCAGGATTTCTCCAACCAACCAAGAGGGAATCTCTCCCGAAGCGTTTAAAGTTTGCGTGCGCCCCACGCTACTTAATCCCT
>NZ_JADBRW010000172.1:0-4519 GCF_020247025.1 Microcystis sp. M109S1 | reverse complement strand
TCAAGGAAAGAAACAGTCTAAAAACTATCACAAGCAACGGATAAAAGTAGCTAGGCTTCATCTTAAAGTGTCAAGACAACGTAAAGACAAAGCAATTAAAGACGCTTTGGCGTTAGTCCAGTCTAATGATCTGGTAGTTTATGAAGCTTTAAAGGTAAGAAACTTAGTCAAAAACCGTAAGCTTGCCAAGTCGATTAGTGATGCTTCTTGGTATCAATTCACTGAATGGTTGAATTATTTTGCCAAGATTTATCGGATTGTCTGTGTTGCTGTACCACCGCATTTTACTAGCCAAGATTGTTCAGTTTGTGAGACGAGAGTTCAAAAAACATTAAGCACTAGAACTCATCAATGTCCCAATTGTCAAACAGTCTTGGATAGGGATCATAATGCAGCCATCAACATTCTTAAAAAAGGGTTGAAATATTTGGGAAATCATCTCAACGGTACTGTTGGGCAAACAGAAACCGACCCAAACGCCTTGGGAGAGTCCGGCCTCTGGATTCTTAATGGAGACATTGAGAATCTAAGTTGTCTCGTCGAGCAAGGAATTTCTAACAGCGATGTGGAAAGAATCCCCCGTCACAGCGTAGCTTGACGGTGGGAGTATGTTAATCCTAAGTATTTTTATTGTCTATGGCCTGTCATTTATCCCTCAATCAACTAGCTCAATTATTGTCCTTACAAGATAATGTTGACATAAGTTTTAGTCCCGATAGTTTAGTATCTGGCATTAATACTGATAGCCGTAGTATTGAGTCAGGACAAGCATTTTTGGCATTAAAAGGTGATAATTTTAATGGTCATGATTTTATCGATATGGCTATCGAAAAAGGAGCGGCGACATTGATTGTCGATCAGCCAGTTTCGGTAAATTCCTCTAGTAATATTCCTGTATTCCTAGTCCAGAATACCCTAGAAACCTATCAGCAATTAGCCCATTGGTGGCGGAATCAATTTACTATACCCGTGATTGCTATTACAGGATCAGTGGGGAAAACCACGACTAAAGAATTAATCGCTTCGGTATTAGCAACCCGGGGAAAGGTACATAAAACCCTGGCTAATTATAACAATGAGATCGGAGTGCCGAAAACTCTCCTCGAACTGGATGAAACTCACGATAGTGCCGTAATCGAGATGGGAATGCGGGGACGGGGAGAAATTGCCCTGCTCGCTCAAATCGCCCAACCGACGATCGCAGTGATTACTAATGTGGGAACCGCTCACATCGGTCGTTTAGGGTCGGAAGCAGCGATCGCAGAGGCCAAATGCGAGTTATTGGCCGAGTCTCCTTCTAGTAGTATAGCTGTTCTTAACTACGATCACCCTTTACTTACCGAAACAGCTAAACGGGTATGGCAGGGGGAAACAATTACTTATGGCTTCTCTGGCGGCGATATAGTCGGGGAATTACTGGATTTAACTACTTTACGAGTAAATGGACTAGATTTTAACTTACCTTTATCCGGTCGTCATCATGCTTTAAATTTTATGGCGGCCTTGGCCGTAGCGAAAATTTTAGGCATCGATTGGACTTCTTTGCAAGAGGGAATTAAAGTTAATTTACCCAGTGGTCGGGCCAAACGTTACCAATTAGCAACCGATATCCTACTCCTCGATGAAACCTATAACGCCGGTCTAGAATCAATGTTAGCGGCCTTGGATTTACTGAAAGCTACTCCCGGTCAGCGTCATATTGCTGTTTTAGGCACGATGAAGGAGTTAGGGTCTTTTTCGGAGCAATTACATCGCCAAGTCGGTGAGAGGGTGCAAAAACTAGGCATAGATCGCTTGTTTGTCTTGGTAGATGACCCGGAAGCTAAGTTTATTGCTGAGGCGGCTACTGGGGTCGATTGCGAATGTTTTCAAACTCACGCAGATTTAATTAATCGTTTAAAGGAAGTGAGCGATTTCGGCGATCGCATTTTATGCAAAGCTTCCCATTCCGTCGGTTTAAATCGGGTGGTGGAGGAGTTAATCAGTGATATTGGGAGTTAGGCAATAGGTGTTAGAGAAGAGAGCATTTTTTAGCAAGAATAGCCGATTAAAAACTGTTTTTTCAGCGATTTTAGTCCTAGTTTTCTTTTTTTCGGCCGCTCAAGTCTCTTTTGCCCAAGAATCGAGACGACTGGAGACTTATCTCCCGGATCTCAGTGGTTTAGCTTGGGTAGAAGCGGATATTTTTCTAGGGGTTCACGATGCCAAAAATAAGGGCAAAAACAGTGATCCGTCTCAACCAAGGCTGAGTCTTTTACAGTTACCTACCCAGGAAAAACCCCTATTATGGCAGGTTTTAAGGGTAGATTGGCCAAATCCAGAGGGATTAAGCAACGATCTCGAAAGTATTACTTCTATCCCGAAAACTAATTTATTTTTGTTGGCCGAAAGTGGTGGGGAAAAACCTTTTCAACGGCTGTTTTTAATAGCATATAACCAGCAAAAAGTCAAGATAGTTGAGCAAATAAATTGGCCAATTCCAGTGAAAAATGTAGAGGCGATCGCTGTTAGTCGGCAAGGCGATCGTTATCTATTTATCTACGCAGAACGGGCCGATAGTCAAGAGAGTACAAAGATTCGCTGGACGGATATCTCGTTCAATCCCTTAAAATTCGGGGAATTTCAGTCGGTAACTTTTCGGAGTCCTTTTGGTAGTGGTAAAAATATTCGCCCCATCTCCGATTTAGCCGTAGATAAGCAAGGTAATATCTACATAGCTTCCGCTTACGATCCAGATAGTGCGGGAGTGTTTAGAAGTGCTGTTTACCGTATTGGTCAAGTTAAAGCTGATAATAGCCTAATTATTGCCCCTAATCCCCAAAAAATTGCAGAAATCGACGGCTCCAAAGTGGAAGCGGTGACAACCAGAGAATCTCCTAGAGGTAAAATAGAAGTCTTTATCGGTACAGATGACGAGAATTATGGCGGTTTTCTGCGACCTTTGCTCTTAGATAATTAGCTAATCTGTACTGAATTTAAACTGCGTATTGGAATTTTTAGTACAAATGCTCGAACTTTCTCTCCCCACTCCCCACTTCCCTACTCCCTTCTCTCCAATAACTACTCGCAGCTAGAAGTCCGCTAGACCGCATCATACTTTGTGCTTTTTGTCAAAAAAACTTTTTTTTTGCAATAAAACTACACAAAAAAAAGATCATCGTTGTGGGTGAAATTGACTCATTTACCTGTCTTAATTAGGATGACCTTCTAGGTGTGGCAAGGGTTTCAACCGTTGCTGCCCAAAAAAGCACAAAAAGAGCCATTATGAAATTCCATAAAATCGCTGTTACCATCATAACATCGTTGTTAAATAAAAATCTTTCTCAATTAATTCTTAAGAATTTGTAAATATTGCGGAATGTTAATTTAAATATTCTCAAGTTTTTGGAGTTAATCAATAATTTTTGCTTATCTTTGTCCAACATTGGGTTAGGAGACAGTATTCAGGAGATAGGGTGGTCACTGCGTGCGCGTTGCGGGGGGATTTAGGGTTTTGGGGTTTTGGGGTTTTAGGGTGTTAGGGTTTTAGTTGAAATTCCCCCACTACCCCACTACCCCACTACCCAATTCATAATTCCCACTCTCCCCAACCCCTATTTTCCGTCTAAACTTTTGTATAGGGATAGTCTGGGAAAGTATTGTAAAGTTTTGTCAAAAATATACGCAAATAACAGCAAACGACTGCTACTGTGGTTAGTGCAAGTTTACCTTACAGTTCAAATGAAACTATCAGATTATGCCAAGAAAAAGGGGATCAGTTATGACACTGCTTGGAGGATGTGGAATCGAGGGCAGTTACAAGGAGAACGTCTTCCCACAGGAACAATTATTATTTTTGAAGATGACCGTTCAGTGCGTGAAAATAAAGTTGCTATTTATGCAAGAGTTTCTAGTTCAGAAAATAAATCTAACTTGGAGACTCAGGCGAAAAGATTAGAGGCTTATTGTACGGCGAAAGGCTATCAAATTGTCAGAGTAGTTAAAGAAGTAGGAAGTGGGGTTAATGACCAGAGAAAGCTATTATTAAAACTTCTAGAACAAACTGATTATAACTTGATTGTCGTAGAACATAAAGACCGATTGAGTAGAGTAGGGTTTAATTATTTAAAAGTTCTTTTAGCCCAAACAAACCGACACATAGAAGTAGTCAATTTAGCCGAGGAAAGAAAAGATGATTTAATGCCAGATTTTGTCAGCATAATCACTTCATTTTGCGCTCGACTGTATTCGATAAGACAAAGAACAAGAAAAACTGAATGTTTAATTAAGTGCTTGGAGGAAGATCATGAAATTAGTTCAAAGACATCTAATCAAATTTAATAAAAATGAATTTTTAGCATTGGATAAGTTGGCATTTTTATCAAAGAATCTCTATAACTGTGCTGTCTATTTAAACCGTCAAGCTTTCTTTTCACATCAGCCATTTCTAACCATGACTGAGTTACACCATGCTTTGAAAACAAGCGCAGATTATCAAGCGTTACCAGCTAAAGTAAGCCCGTTAGTATTAAAGCAAGTA
>NZ_JADBRW010000171.1:0-16463 GCF_020247025.1 Microcystis sp. M109S1 | reverse complement strand
TTTTGCTAATAAACATAGCAAAATTATAGATGATTTCCTGACCTAAGATCACATTTTATTCTTTTTTCAACTTCAATGTAAGAATCGAGAAAAAAGCAAAACCCTCCATTATACCATAAAAAAATTATGCAAGAGGTCTACTGCTTGAGATATTGGTTGTTTAGCATTGTCTTTGACGATTCTATCTTGATTCTCTCACTCCCGTGGGTGATTACTCACCCCACACCCCATATCTTCTGACGATCGCGAAAAAACTTCATCAAGAGGGGAACAACTTCCAGTAAGATGAAAAATGGTCAGCGAAAAAGCTAACCGAAATTTATTGTCGGAAATGGTAACACCGCCCCATTTCCCCAGACCCTAGAGGCTAGAGTCTGGTAAACCAGCGGCTAAAAATTGACATCCATGAGTGCAGACATTTTCGATCGAGTTCAAAAAGTTGTTGTGGAACACTTAGACGTAGCGCCGGAAAAAGTTACCCCCGAAGCAAGCTTTGCTAATGACCTGGCAGCGGATTCCCTTGATGTGGTGGAGTTAGTGATGGGTTTAGAGGAAGAATTTGATATTGAAATTCCCGACGAAGCGGCCGAACAAATTGACACTGTGGGCAAAGCTGTCGAGTATATTAACGAGAAAGTAGGAGCAACCGCCTAATTATTGCGGGAAAATTGACAATTAGGATTAAATATCTGGGGCAAAATCTGCCCTTATTTTTGAACAAACATGACAGAAGTGCCATTAAAAAGGGTTGTCATCACGGGGATGGGTGCGATCACTCCCCTCGGCAATAATCTAGCAGACTATTGGACAGGCTTAATCAACGGCAAAAGTGGCATTGGTTTAATCACCCACTTTGATGCCTGCCGTCACGCTTGTCGCATTGCTGGGGAAGTGCGGGGTTTTGACCCCCACAACTATGTGGATCGCAAAGAGGCAAAGCGCATGGACCGTTTCGCTCAATTTGCCGTCGCCGCTAGTTTGCAAGCTCTGCAAGATTCTCGATTAGTTATCGACGCTCTCAATGCCGATGATATAGGTGTACTAATCGGTACAGGCGTGGGGGGCATAAAAGTGCTTGAGGATCAACAGGAAATTTACTTGACAAAAGGTCCGAGCCGGTGTAGTCCCTTCATGATCCCGATGATGATTGCCAATATGGCCGCTGGTTTAACCGCCATCCACACGGGGGCCAAAGGACCGAGTAACTGCACCGTGACCGCTTGTGCTGCCGGTTCCAATGCCATCGGCGATGCTTTTCGTCTAGTACAAAGGGGTTTGGCCAAAGCGATGATCTGCGGTGGGACGGAAGCCGCCGTTACCCCTCTAGGATTGGCTGGTTTTGCCTCCGCTAAGGCCCTATCTACCCGCAACGATGACCCCACCCGGGCCAGTCGTCCCTTTGATCAGGATCGGGATGGTTTTGTCATGGGGGAAGGGGCAGGAATTTTGATTATAGAGGAATTAGAAACGGCCTTAGCCCGTGGGGCGCGGATTTACGCCGAAATGATCGGTTATGGTCTGACTTGCGATGCCTATCACATGACGGCACCGGTTCCCGATGGTCGTGGAGCCACCAGAGCGATCGAATTAGCGATCAAAGATGCTGGTTTGACTCCGGCGGAAATTAGCTATATCAACGCCCACGGCACCAGTACGGCGGCCAATGATCCCACGGAAACCAAGGCGATTAAAAAAGCTTTAGGAGAATCGGCCTACCAAATCCCCGTCAGTTCCACCAAATCGATGACAGGCCACCTTTTAGGCGGTTCTGGTGGTATTGAAGCCGTGGCCACGGTAATGGCGATCGCTAATGATCGGATTCCCCCGACTCTCAACCTCGACAATCCTGACCCCGATTGTGATCTCGATTACGTCCCCTACGAAAGTCGTCAGCAGATAGTTAACGCTGCCCTCTCCAACTCCTTTGGATTTGGTGGCCATAACGTCACCTTAGCTTTTAGAAAATATGCTTGAGTCGATGCCCCTGAAAGAGTAATCTTTGAGTGGCTCCCTCTTTAACTGGGTCTTATTTTTGTAGTTCATTCTAAAAAACATTATGGTTGTCGCCTCCCAATCTCTCGAAGAACTTTGTATTAACGCGGTGCGTTTTTTAGCGGTGGATGCCGTAGAAAAAGCTAAATCGGGACACCCCGGACTGCCGATGGGAGCCGCTCCCATGGCTTTTGTCCTCTGGGATCAATTCCTGCGTTTTAACCCGAAAAACCCCCAATGGGTCAATCGCGATCGTTTTGTTCTCTCCGCCGGTCACGGTTGTATGCTGCAGTACGCTTTGATGTACCTGACCGGATACGATAGCGTTCCCCTAGAGGAAATTAAACAATTCCGGCAGTGGAAATCGAAAACCCCCGGCCACCCCGAAAATTTCGTCACCGAAGGGGTAGAAGTGACCACCGGTCCTCTGGGTCAAGGGATTGCCAATGGGGTCGGTTTGGCCCTAGCAGAAGCCCATTTAGCGGCCCGTTTCAACAAACCGGATGCCAAAATTATCGACCATTACACCTATGTGATTTTGGGTGATGGTTGCAATATGGAGGGAATTTCCGGGGAAGCTTGTTCTTTAGCCGGTCACTGGGGTTTAGGCAAGTTAATCGCTCTCTATGATGATAACCATATCTCGATCGATGGTTCCACCGATATCGCTTTTACCGAAGACGTGAGCAAGCGTTTTGAAGCCTACGGTTGGCACGTTCAGCACGTGGAGAATGGTAACACCGATTTAGATGCCATTGCCAATGCGATCGCAGCGGCCAAGGCTGTCACCGATAAACCCTCGATGATTAAAATCACCACTACCATCGGTTATGGTTCCCCCAATAAGTCTAATACCGCCGATGTTCACGGGGCAGCTTTAGGAGCAACAGAAATCGAGTTAACCCGGAAAGCACTAGGTTGGGAATACGAGCCGTTTGTGGTTCCCGATGATGTCCTGAGTCGTTTCCGGCAAGCAGTGGACAAAGGAGCGACGGCAGAAACGGACTGGAATAAGTTATTTAGCGAATATCAGGCTAAATATCCCGCAGAAGCGGCTTTATTTGAACAGTTAACCACCGGTCAACTGCCGGAAGGTTGGGACAAAGCTTTACCTGTATATAAACCCGAAGATAAGGCGCTCGCTAGTCGTAAACACTCGGAAATCTGCTTAAATGCGCTCGCGGGGGTGTTACCCGGTTTAATCGGTGGTTCGGCGGATTTAACCCACTCTAACTACACGGAATTAGAGCATTTTGGTAATTTCCAAAAAGGCAGTTATCAGGAGCGTAACGTTCACTTTGGCGTAAGGGAACACGCGATGGGGGCGATTTGTAACGGGATTGCTCTCCATAACACGGGATTGATTCCCTACGGGGCGACTTTCCTGATTTTTACCGACTATATGCGGAATTCTATCCGTTTATCGGCATTGTCAGAAACTCGCGTCATCTGGGTAATGACTCACGATTCCATTGCCTTAGGGGAAGATGGACCGACTCACCAACCCGTGGAACACGTTGCTTCTCTGCGCGCTATTCCTAACTTGTTAGTCATGCGTCCGGGGGATGGAACCGAGACTTCCGGTGCTTATAAAGTAGCGGTGAGCGAAACTAAGCGCCCGACGTTACTAGCATTATCCCGTCAAAATCTGCCTAATTTAGCGGGAACTTCCCTGGAGGGTGTGGCTAAAGGTGCTTATATTATCACCGATTGCGAGGGTACTCCCGATGTCATTCTCATCGGTACGGGTGGCGAGTTGTATCTCTGCGATAAAGCGGCTGCGGTGTTGAAAGAGGCAGGAATTAAAGCTCGCGTCGTTTCTATGCCCTGTTGGGAGCTATTCGAGGAACAATCGGCAGAATATAAAGAATCGGTACTTCCTAAAGCAGTGAAAAAACGTCTCGCAGTGGAAGCGGGTTCAACTATGGGTTGGCATCGTTACATCACCGATGAGGGGGATGTGTTGGGGGTTGATACCTTCGGCGCTTCTGCTCCGGGGGGTGTGATTCTAGAGAAGTTCGGTTTTACCGTGGATAACGTGGTAGCGAAGGCAAAAGCGTTGTTAGGTTAATTAAACTTTGGTTTTGTGGAAAAAGCCCGCGAAAGCGGGTTTTTTTGTGATTATAGGTCAACATAGTTTAGGCTTTAGGCTTAGTTCATGTAAAAATGTCAAGTAGGAAGCTTTAGTAGTTAGCCAAAACCTTTACACTTGAGATAATTATCACGATTCCTAGAGCCATGACTAAAAGGGAAAGCCCTATATCGAAGGAAACAATCAAGAGCCTCACATTAGATATAGAAGGCTCACTGTTGTCTTTTGATAAATTTATCAAGGCTCAAGAACAATTAGCAATACTACTCCATGAAGTAGATAAAACCCTTGCTAACAAAAATCGCCCCCTGATAAATTGGAGAATCTCTCAAGTTCATAGTGGCAGTATTCATCTTACTTTAGAAGGAATGCCTCAAGATCAGATTACACCTAGTCAAATTTCTGAAGTTATTAAGACTGTAGAAAGGGGAATAGTAACAATTTTAGAACATCCGATTCGCCCTAAGTATTTTTCTGATCGAGCTTTAGAAAGTGCGCGATCATTAGCAATATTGAAAAAAAGAGATGAGTTTATGGTGCAATTGGGCTTTGATTCGAGGTGTATCGACTTGAATCAAGCTTTGATTGCTAATGTTGATGAAATTATCGGGGGAAAATATCAAAGTTTTGGTACTGTAGAAGGTGTGCTTAAAGCTATTGATGTAAGTCGTCAACCTATTTTTAGAGTTTACAATTTATTGACTAATAAAAGTGTTAAATGTTACTTTAAACCAAATTTACTTGATAATATCAAAGAATATCTAGAAAAAAGAGTCTCTGTATCGGGGATAGTTACCTCTAGAGAAGATGGGGAAAAAATCGGGATTAAAGTTGAGTCAATTGATATTTTTCCTGAGGAAAAAGATTTACC
This sequence comes from Microcystis sp. M109S1, assembly GCF_020247025.1. Lineage (NCBI taxonomy): Bacteria > Bacillati > Cyanobacteriota > Cyanophyceae > Chroococcales > Microcystaceae > Microcystis > Microcystis sp. M109S1. The sequence goes on along the minus strand of NZ_JADBRW010000171.1, from coordinate 11,508 downwards.
TAGCATTGAGGAAATGATCGGAATTTTGGGAGGAAGTAATTGATTCGTTCATCAAAAAAGCTACACTACTGGGATTCTTGTGTTTTTTTAGCTTTCCTGAAAAATGAAAAGGATAAAATTAATGATTGTATTTCTGTTCTCAAAGCAGCCGAAAATGGTCAGGTAATAATTGTGACTTCTGCTCTTACTTTTATTGAAGTGGTGAAATTAGAAAAAGGACAGCCAAAATTACCTAAAGAAAGTGAGGAAAAAATCAGAGATTTTTTCCGACATGAGTGGATTTATATTTATGATGTGGACAGAAAAGTTGGCGAACTAGCCAGAGAATTGATGTGGCAATATCAGGCACTAAAACCTAAAGATGTAACTCATGTGGCGACTGCAATTAAAGCCAGAGTGGATGTTTTAGATACTTTTGATGACTACTTGCTGAAACTCTCTGGAGAAATCGGTGATCCTCCCTTAATAATTAGAAAACCTTTTTTTGAAGTTCAACTTGATCTTTTTTGAAAAAATACCCATTCTCGCGCAGGAAAATTACAAATCGAATTACCGAACACAAAAGGTCTAAATTGAGAGGAATACCTTCAACAAGCCTAAATATTCACAAAGATCAATATATTGAAACAGATTTTGATTTAGTGATTACATCTCTTGCCAATGCTTTTTTTCAGACCAATTTAGAAACGGGACTATTTGTTTGGAAGCCCACACCAAAAGAGCAAATATTTTTAAGCAAAATTAATATTAATAATCAAGAAGAAGCCCTTTTTAAAATGTACGTTGCCAGAAGTAAAGATTTAACAGCAAATCAAACCAATAACATCAATTGTTCTCGCCAGAAATGCCAGGATTAAAACTGTAATTTCATCCCTAATTATCCCCAAATTTTCTTTGATGTTAATACGGCTGAACCTCTGCAACCATGGCTCCCGATCGAAAAAATAGAGGATTTACTTGATTAAAATTAGCAATCAAGATATATCGAATAAACTTAATTGTAGAGGTGTAAATCTTGCAGGTTTCTGAAGATCATAATTGGCAATAAATACCTCCTTGCCCTTGCGTCTTTCACTCTGATAACCATGTTCTAATTTCAACCCATTTTTTTGATCATCAGTTCGATTAATAGTGTAATTCCATTCATTATCTTGTAAAGAAATACACCAATCATACATTTCTCTAATTTCGGAGCAATTATCATAAGTCAAAAGAAATTTAAATCGATGTTGATGTTTTTTCAACGTCTTACATAACCTTTTATGATCTTCTAGACTGAAGAAGCAGGAATAGAATTTATTTTGATCTGCTTGAAAGTAAGGAGGATCGACAAATAAAAAGTAATCATCGGGTAATTGATTGATTAAATCTTCAAAATCTAAACAAGATAACCTGACATTTTGCAGTTTTTCCGAAGTGGTTTTTAGGTGAGAAGGCCAGTTTTCAGGACGCATAGAATACTTATCACCATAGCCCCAATAACAATTTTCAAGTTTCATAATTCCTGAGTAGGAAGTTCTATTTAGATAATACCAACGCATGGCTCTTTCTAGGTCATTGGCTGGTTGAAATTCATTTTTATAATAATTGTGTAATTCTTTGGTAGCGTTTAATCTTTTAATAATTCAATTAGACTATCAAGATGGTCTTTGATATGTCGATAACAGTTCATTAATTCTTCATCTTTGTCATTGAGAATATTCTCTGCTACACTTTCCTTAGCAAAGAATATAGATGCTCCCCCCGCAAAAGGTTCACAATACTTATGGTGACTGGGAAGACAAGCTAAGATTAGCTTACGGGCATAAAATTTACCGCCGGGATAACGAAAAGGAGAATTACTAAGTTTTTTAGCGATTTTGGACATTATCTTCAATTTTAGAGGCTTTTCTTTGAGATTATTTTAACAAAATTACGATATTTTCTCTAGGAATGTCAGAGAAGTTCGGTTTTACCGTGGATAACGTGGTAGCGAAGGCAAAAGCGTTGTTAGGTTAATTAAACTTTGCTTTTGTGGAAAAAGCCCGCGAAAGCGGTTTTTTTTTGTGTGGTTATAGGTCAACATAGTTTAGGCTTTAGGCTTAGTTCATGTAAAAATATAAAGTAGGAAGAAGTACCGTAGGTTGGGTTGAGGCACGAAACCCAACATAACCAACTGCTAAGGCACGAAACCCAACATAACCAACTGCTAAGACAGGAAACCCAACATAACCAACAGCTAAGGCACGAAACCCAACATAACCAACAGCTAAGACAGGAAACCCAACATAACCAACAGCTACTTTTTTAACGTCAACCCAACTACTTAAAGGAGTAAAAACCATGAGTCTTTGTCTCAATCCTAATTGTTCCGCCGCCAATCCAGATGGCAATAAAGTCTGTGAAAAGTGCGGCTCTAAATTGTTCTTACAAGAGCGTTATCAAGCAATTCAATTAATTGGTCAAGGAGGATTTGGTCGCACTTTTAAAGCGATAGATTACAGTAAGCCTTCTCGACCTTATTGTGTGATTAAACAGTTTTTTCCCTCGGCTCAAGGGGGGAGCATCTCATTTATGCAAGTGAGTAATTATACTTGTCCCTAAAACTGGTTTCTAGCAAGGCTTTCAAAATAGCTTGACATAAAACCTGATTTAAGGGTTACAAAGGTGAGATGCTCCCGCTCAAGGGACTGATACAATTGAGAAAGCCTCAGAATTATTTGAAAAAGAAGCAATCCAATTAGAAAAATTAGGAAAACATCCCCAAATTCCTGAACTTTTCGCCTATCTCAATCATGATGATAACCGTCAATATTTAGTACAAGAATATATTGAAGGACAAAACTTAGAACAAGAATTAAAAAGCCAAGGAGTATTTAATGAAGCCAAGATTAAGGCTTTATTAACAGATATTTTACCGGTTTTAGATTTTATCCACAGTCAGGGAGTAGTTCACCGAGATATTAAACCGGAAAATATTATTAGACGGAACTCAGACAAAAAAGCGGTTTTAGTGGATTTTGGCGCATCTAGAGTTGTTACACATCTTAACCGTTCTGTTACTGGTACGGTAATCGGTTCAGCGGAATATGTCGCACCAGAACAAGCTAATGGTAAGGCGAACAATCCTAGTGATTTGTATAGTCTAGGAGTCACTTGTATTTATTTGTTAACTCAGGTTTCACCTTTTGATTTATTTGATACCAGTGACCATGAATGGGTCTGGAGACAGTTATTAGTAAATAATAAGGTTCGGGATGATTTAGGGCGGATTCTTGATAAGATGATCGAGTTTGGGACAAGAAAGCGTTATCAGTCAGCGCGGGAGATTTTACAAGATTTGACGGGACAATCACCAGCAACTTCGATACAAACACCAGCAACTCCCCGTTATTCACCAACACCAGCAACCCCCGTTATTCAAACGCCACCACCGCCTAAAGTTGCTGCTAATATTGTGCTGAAAAGTGCTAGGGGTGTTAACTATTCTCGATTACAGCAACTCCTAGCAGCAGGAAAGTGGAAAGAAGCAGACCAAGAAACAGATAAGGTTATGCTTCAGGTCGCCGGAAGGGAAAGGGAAGGATGGTTGGGAATAGAGGATATTGATAATTTTCCCTGCGAAGATTTACGAACTATTAACCAACTCTGGCTAGACTACAGTAACGGCAAATTTGGCTTCAGCGTCCAGAAAGAAATCTATGAGAGTCTCGGTGGCACGAGAGAATATAATCAAAAAGTGTGGGAAAAGTTCGGCAATCGCGTCGGCTGGAGAAAAGGAGGTATATTTAAGGATTGGAGGTGGTTGTCCTACGGACAGTTAACTTTTAATTCAGCAGCCCCCAAAGCCCACCTACCGGGTTATATATTCTCAGCATCCCCCAAAACTCACCTACCGGGTTATAGTGCTAATCCTGGCAAACATACTCCCGAATGGATGGCATTCGTTTGTGAGGCGTTAGGTAAAGCTATCTTCTCTCGCGCAAAGACTTGTAAGCTGTAGGATATAACGATCTCAGGTCTTTTGTCAAGGATAATTTTGGGTACTTTTTTTACGAATTCATGGGCTTTTTCCCAATTTGTTCAGTTCTTAATCTATTAATCAAAAAATTCGGTGAAAGAAAGGAGTATAAATTGGATGCTTACCTACAAAGCAATGTATAAATTCCTGGCACAGGGAGTCCATGGAGAAGTCTTGGATTTCCCTGGCGTGATTTCCTGGGGAAATGATCTAGCAGCAGTACGCCGTTCCTTAGCCAGTGCGCTGGTGGACATGGCAGAAGTTAATTTATCTAGGGGGGAATCTTTACCCTTGCCTAATGCGTTATTAACAGACCCAGAAGCGGATTTAGAAGAACCAATTTATCTAATCTTTTCTGCATCAACCCATGTCCAAATTGTACCGACTTTGATAGCCTCGTGAAGCGTCGAGATTTGTTGCGTTATCTCAGTCAACAGGGTTGTCAATTGGTACGAGAAGGAAGTGAACATTCCATCTGGGAAAATACACTCAATGGTAGGCGCACAGCCATCCCTCGACATAGAGAAATTGTCGAGTTTACTGCTGTGAGAATTTTTCGTCAGTTGGACATACCAGAACCTTGACAACAAGGGGCGATCGCTGACTACAATCAAGCGATTCAAATCAAACCCGACTATGCTTATCAGCAGCCTCCAAGACTCACCTCCCTTGGGGGTAGGCCTGCTGTAGGAGGCAATTGTGCGGGTTATTAGGGGTTGTGGGATTTGGTGGTATCTTCTCTTGCACAAAGGCTTGTAGCCTGTAGGATATAACGATCTCAGGTCTTTTGTCAAGGGTAATTTTAGGGGTTTTGATCACGTAAACATCGCATTTTGCGGAACTCGATACCTGAGATGAATGATGAATGATGAATTATGAATTATGAAAGAGATTCGATTTAGCGATCATGGGAAATTTAAAATCGACATCCTTGCTAATCACGGGCTAAATATTTCTCCAGAATTTATTATTGATACGATTTGTAATCCTGATAAAATAGAAATATTGCCAGAACCAAAGATAATCTTTCAAAGGAGATTAAATGAAAACTTAGTTCTACGAGTTATTTGTCGAGAATTCAGTGCTTTTATCCTGATCATTACTTTATACCCTGGAAAGACAAGTAGATATGAAAAAGATTAAATACAGTAAAGATGTTGATACCCTGTTAATTGAGTTATCGGATAAACCTATCAGTTATGCAGAAGAAGATGGACAGGTTATCTTACACTATTCTGATGACGATATGCTAGTTCTTATCGAAGTCTTAGACTTCCGACAATTTATTTCAGAAGACACCACTGCTGAATTGGTATCAATCTCCTAGCTTCTGTTGGTTAGATATATGGCAGAGCCTTAAATATTGTGTTTCAAGGCAGAGCCTTGAAACAATACTAAATTTGAAAAGAATCCCGAATTACACACTTATTTTCAGGAGTTAATATGAATACACCCCAAACAACAGCCGATGGACTAAAAATTCTTTACCAACGTTATTATGCCAATAATCCAGAGCGTCAATTAGAATTAGAAAAAGCTCGTATTGATGACGAAGTAGCCAGAAAAATATTTAAGATTAAGGAAACATATCATCTTTCAACAAAGGCTTTAGCAGAATTAATTCATACTGATGAATCTATTATTGAAGCTTTAGAAAATGCTGACTATGAAGGAAACTCTTTTTTGTTGTTAAATCTCATCGCTACAGATCTAAAAATGAAGGTTGAATTTGAATTAGTTCCTTAGGTTTTTTTAGGAATAGCATAACACACCCTAAACTCTGTCATTGCGAGGGGGTGATACCAGAGTTAATCTTCATCTCTCAATCAATATCCCCCCGAAGCAATCTTCCCGTGGAACAGGCTTCTGGTTCCTGTTTGATATTCAGGTACAATTAATGATATAATTGGTGCGTTACGGCGGATTGTTGATTTTGTTTTATTATCCGAATTGGTAACCGCCTAACGCACCCTACACTCGTCTACACTCGTCGGCGATCTAATTAATAATTAAATTAAGGAGGAAAAAATGAAAGCTTATGAATTTCAAACAACGATCAATAAAGGAATTGTAGAAATTCCATCAGATTATCTTAGATATTTAGAAAAAGATCAAGATGTTCGGGTTATTCTTCTTACAGAAGATGGTGAAGCAAAGAAACAAAATGACACGGAAAAAATGAAAAGCAAACTCTCAGAATTTCTTTTACTACCAGAATTAGAAGAAGATGAGATTTTGTTTGAACGGGATAAAGATACAGGTAGAGAGATTTTTTGATGAATTATTTATTAGATACCTGTGTTCTTTCAGAATATATTAAGAAACCCCCAAATATACAGGTTATTCAGTGGGTAGATGAACAAAGTGAAGCGAGTTTATTTATTAGTGTTTTAACTTTAGCTGAACTCAAAAAAGGAATCATCAAAATAAAACAATCTCAACCATCTCGTTATCGTAAGCTAGAACATTGGTTAAATCAAATAAAACAAAGATTTGCTGACAGAATTTTACCATTGAGCAACAATATACTTGATATTTGGGCAACCCATTGTGGTGAATCTGAAGCAACCGGTAGAAAATTACCGATTATCGATAGCTTAATAGCAGCCACAGCTTACCAATATAATTTGGTTATTGTCACCCGTAATATTAAAGATTTTAATTTCACCTCAACCAAGGTTTTTAGTCCTTGGGAATCCCTAGCAAAAAATGGCGAAAATTAACTCTTTTTAATGTAGGTATCTTGCTGATTTTGGTGCGTTACGGCGGATTGTTGATTTTGGTTTTTTGACCAAATTAGTAACCGCCTAACGCACCCTACACTCTGAATACCGCTTTAAGACAGAGCCTTAGAAAAAGAGACTCTGGAGTTCTTGACATGATCGCCTTAGTATGCAGCGGCTTAAAAAGATTGTGTTGTGCACCAACAAGGACAAGATTAACTTACTCTAGTGCAGTCAAACCCGATCGCCTGAAGCGATCAAAAGTATCCAGGGTGCAGGAGTTGAACCTGCCTAGGACGAATTATGAGTTCGTTGCCTCAACCGCTCGGCCAACCCTGGGTTATACTATTAACTCATTATAGATCGGTAGTTACTCCGAACGTGAAAATCCAGCCCCACCAAGATGAAAAAATTTTCAATCAGCACCTCCTTGCAGTTAGGACTCCTTTTGATGGTAGCCATGTTAGCCGCCGGCTTCGGTAGCGGTTGGGTAGCCTATCAATTGGGAATCGCCTCCCTGAAGGGAGTCAGTCAACCGGATATCAATCCCGCTAAAAAGTTTACCAACGATCGCACCAGTTATGGTCGCAATCAAACTTTTATCCCCGTGAAAGAAGAAGAAGTAATTAAAAGAGTGAGAGTTTATATGCAACAACAGAAAAACAAACCGCAATCAAAGGATGAAACCAAAGGATAGACTTCAAAAAAGGCGAATTTTGCCTTTTCGCTATGGATAATCAGGATTTATTGACTCGTTTAATTTTAGTCTTTTTACTAATCGTCCTCAATGCTTTTTTCGTAGCGGCCGAATTTTCGCTTGTGTCTGTCCGTCGTACCCGCATCAGTCAGCTAGTGGCTGCGGGAGATGTGCCAGCGCAGACGGTACAATCTCTACAAAGAAGTCTCGATCGCTTACTTTCCACTACCCAATTAGGCATCACCCTTTCTAGTTTAGCTTTAGGTTGGATCGGGGAGAGTACCATGACCGTTTTTGTGAAGAAATTACTAAGTTTTTTACCCTTTTCTTTAAACTGGCAAAATCTTCTCTCCCATGGTTTTTCTCTTTGTCTAGCTTTTTTAATCGTGGCCTATCTCCAGATAGTTTTTGGGGAACTTTATCCCAAATCCCTAGCTTTAATTTATGCCGAACCGATGGCGCGATTATTAGCGGCACCTATTGGCGTTATTTCCCGGATTTTTAAGCCTTTTATCGGTATTATTAACCAATCAACTCGTTTTTTATTGGTTTTAACCCGTATCCCCGAAGTGGATCTACAGCGTTCTAGTCGGGTAACTTCCGAGGAATTACAATTAATTATCAGCATGGAAGGGGAATTAACGGGATTAGAAGCTGCGGAAAGGAAAATTTTAAATAATGTTTTCCAGTTTAGCGAAATCACTGCCGAGGAAATCATGGTTCCCCATAACCGTTTAATAGCTATTTCCTCGACCGCAACTTTTGAGGAATTACTGCTCCAAGTAGTTAACAGTGGCTATTCTTGTTATCCTGTGGAAGGAGATTCCGGTGATGATATCCGTGGTCTGATCGATTTTAAAGATTTAGCTTTACCCCTTGCTCAGGGTCAGTTAAATTTAACAACTCCGATTAAACCTTGGTTAAAACCTGTGCGTTTTTTCCCCGAAACTACTGCTTTAAATGAATTACTAACAGTGATGCGGGAATCATCCTTAAAGATGGTTATCATTGTCGATGAATTTGGCAGAACAGCCGGTTTATTAACCCTAAAAGATTTAATCGGTGAGATTCTAGGAACTTTTTCCCCTAGTGATGAATCAGGAACAGTAAAATATCAACTCCTCGATGAATCGACTTTTCTCGTACAAGCACAAATGAATTTAGAGGACGTGAACAAAGCATTAAATTTAAGTTTACCCTTGGCCGATGAATACCAAACCCTAGCCGGTTTTGTCCTCCATCATTGGCAAAAAATACCGAAGGTGGGAGAACAATTATATTACCAAAATTTAGAATTTACCATTATTTCTAAGGTCGGCCCTCGCTTGGAACAAATTAAGATTTATCGGCAACAACTATCCTCATGATATAAATAAGAAACAACTTTTCTCATTTATCCTTCTTGATTGTTAATCGAGTCAATAGCTGCCCACTCCTGTCACCATGAAACACCTTTTGACACTCCTCCCCCTCAGCTTGGGATTAATTGCCCTCACCCCCGCAAATTTGCCCCTAGAACGTTTTGAAATCTCAGAATTAGGAACATCTACGGGATACGATGAACGACTGCTAACGGACAAAAAAACCCTCCTACAAGCGATCGATCATAGTTTACGTTATCTGAATAGCCAGGCAGCGATCCGCGCCTATCAAAATTATCCTATTCCTGAAATAACTCGTCAGCGAGTGCATCGTTCCTTAGTACGTTTTCGTCAATTAGTGCAGAATTCTCCCACTCCCGCAGCTCTACAAAAGGCAGTTAAAAAAGAATTTATTTGGTATCGTTCTTTGGGTAATGATAGCCAGGGAAATGTTAAATTTACTGGTTATTTTCAGCCAATTTATCAAGCAAGTCGCCAAAAAAACACCGAGTATAAATATCCTCTCTATCGCCGACCTGCTAACTTTTCTCGCTGGTCTAAACCCCATCCAGCTAGGGTAGAATTAGAGGGAAAAGATGGTTTACTGGGGGAAAATAGCCGTCTAGCGGGATACGAATTAGTCTGGTTAAAAGATCGCTTAGAAGCTTATTTAGTTCATGTGCAAGGTTCGGCGAAATTACGTTTACCTAATGGTCAAATTATCAGCATCGGTTTTGATGGCAATACCGAGCATCCCTACACAAGTCTGGGAAAAGAAATGATTGCCGATGGTATTTTTCCTGCTGAGGGTTTAACCTTACCAATGGTTTTAGATTTTCTCAGAAATAATCCCGAGCAATTAAAGAATTATATTCCCCGCAATAATCGGTTTATTTTCTTTCGAGAAACCCACGGCGCGCCTGCCACTGGTAGTCTTGGAGTTCCAGTTTTACCAGAAAGATCGATCGCTACAGATAAAAGTATTTTCCCCCCCGGTGCTTTAGCAGTAATTGAGACAGAAATTCCCCAGGGAAATCTTAATAAAAAATTAGTTAGTCGCTATGTTCTCGATCAAGATACTGGCAGCGCGATTAAAGGTACTGGGAGGGTAGATATTTTTATGGGAACAGGAAAAAATGCTGGCGAGCGAGCCGGTTTAATTAATACTCCGGGTCAATTATATTATTTATTATTGAGGGAATAGGAAATAGTAAGTAGGGAGGCACAATTATTTGTAGGATGGGTTAGCGGTAGCGTAACCCATGCGGGCGTTGGGTTTCATACTTCAACCCAACCTACGTTCATCTTATATTTGATTCCACCCACCTACTTATAGGTAGAATTAAGATACACTTCCCGGAATCAGTTATCATACTTAAGTGAGAATTTAAACAATAGAATCATGAAAAAAAACATAAATATAGATTGGTCGGATTGTGGTCCAATTACTTTAGTAGTCGTGCAGCCGACTTCTTTTTGTAATCTCAATTGTGATTACTGTTATTTACCCGATCGCCACTTAAAAAATACCTTATCCTTAGATTTAATCGAGCCGATTTTTCAGAGGGTTTTTAGTAGTCGTTTTCTCCAAGATGATTTTACCATTTGCTGGCACGCGGGTGAACCCTTAGCAGTTCCCATTAGTTTTTATGAAAGTGCCTTTGCTAAAATTGCGGAAGTTAGCGAGAAATATAATCAGCAGGGTTACTGTTTTCGTCATTCGGTACAAACTAACGCCACTTATATTAACGATGCTTGGTGTCAATTATTTAAAAAGCATGATGTTTATGTGGGAGTCAGTCTTGATGGACCAGCTTTTATTCACGATATCCACCGGCAAAACCGCAAGGGAACTGGCAGTCATGCTGCTACGATGCGTGGAATTTCTTTCTTGCAAAAACATGAAATTGATGTGAGTGTCATCGCTGTTTTAACAGAAGATTCTCTCGACTATCCCGACGAAATTTTTAACTTTTTTTGGGATCATGGTCTTACCGATGTGGCTTTTAATATGGAAGAAACCGAGGGTATTCATTCGCAATCTTCCTTGGATAAATTAGGCATTGAACAACGTTATCGCCAGTTTATCGCCAGATTTTGGGAGTTAGTCACGGCCAAACAAGGAGAATTTAAGCTGCGGGAATTTGAATCGATCTGTAGTTTGATTTATGCCGATGAACGCTTAGAAAATACCGATATGAACCGACCTTTTATGATTGTCAATTTTGATAATCAAGGTAATTTTTCCACCTTTGATCCGGAATTACTATCGATTAAAACCCAACCCTACGGTGATTTTATCTTTGGTAATGTTTTGACCGATTCCCTAGAATCTATCTGTGAAACTGAGAAATTTCAAAAAATTTACGCTGATATGCGCGGTGGAGTCGATTTATGTCGGCAAAAATGCGATTACTTTGGGGTTTGTGGGGGTGGTGCCGGTAGTAACAAATATTGGGAAAATGGTACTTTCAACTCCACAGATACTAAAGCCTGTTTATACCGGATTAAGTGTATCACCGATATAGTTCTCGATCGCCTAGAAAATTTATTAGAAGTTTAGGGGAGTGGGGTGTTAGGGTTTGGGGTGTGGGGTGTGGGGAGTTTTCTCAGTGAACTGATAACTGATAACTGATAACTGATAACTGATAACTGATAACTGATAACTGATAACTGATAACTGATAACTGATAACTGATAACTGATAACTGATAACTGATAACTGAT
>NZ_JADBRW010000170.1:0-19842 GCF_020247025.1 Microcystis sp. M109S1 | reverse complement strand
GTCTGGGGATAATTTCCCCTCCGAGGGAAACTCGAAGTTTTCTGGTGAGGTTGGCAGTTGCTCAATCTTGCGATACATTAGTACTAGGTAGAGAAGATGCAAGGGTTTTAAGCGATCATAGCAGATTCAGGGGCACCTGAGCGACTCTCAATCTAGCTAAAAGCCTTTTCCAATAAAGGTTGTAGCTTCTTTCAGCAAACCCTAAATAATACCTTTCGACAAAGGATTTCTCGGCTGGTGAGAGAGAGTCTATCTTTCTCTAAAAAAATGGAGAATCACGTTGGGGAGCCCTTTGGTATTTTATCCATGACTACAATGCACAGCAAAGCAAAGGATTAAGCCGCCATCACTACTACCGAATCACCACAAAAAAAAGCAACGAAGAAAAGACATTTTCATAAAATTATACTAAATCCATTGAGTATAGGCTACATATCAGGAGAGGCACTCATGCAAGAGGCACTCATGCAAAAGGGAGAATAAATAATCAGTTTTTAATAACCAGATTTAGTATTATCTAAACCCTATAGGTTCTGTCAGGTAGGGGATAGAGGATTTAACTTAGTGTCTATAGAGTTATTGAAAAAATCGGGTCTAAAACCTCGCCTTAAGGCGAAAAGTTTTTGGAGCGGGGCATAAATCCCCGTTACAAAAACGGCCTCCTGCCTCCTGCCCCCTGCCTTCGTTATTGGGGTTTAGTTTTACTAGGAATCAGAATTAATGACCAGTAGGTGACAGCCTCTGGATCGATTTCGGTAATCGGAATAATTTGCTGATTGGGTAAGGTTGCTCGTTCGATGTAGAGGGCGCGTTCTAATAATCCTAATTCATCGAGAATATTGCGAACTTTAGCGAAATGTCTGCCTAATTTAATAATCGCCGCTGCATCAATAAATACTAGGCGATCCCGCAATATTTCCGCCTCTAAAGTAGCGGGCATGATACTAAATACGTCATTTCGATAAGTAATAGGTACACCCAGCATTGCTGCACTTGCCATCACTGAAGAAATACCCGGCACGACTTCAATTGAAAAGCGATCGCACAAGCGATTAAAGATATACATAAATGTGCCATACAACATCGGATCGCCCACACATAGCACCGCCACATCTCGACCTAAGTTTAAATGTTCGGCGATATTTTCGGCGGCAATATCATAATGAGGTTGAGAACTGCGCTCGACACTAAAAGGTAAGGGCATGGGAATTTCTATCTGCTCGGGACGGATAAAATCCGACACAATTGCCCGTGCCAAAACTTTGCCACTTTCTAAGGTAGGATAAGCAATTACCGGAACAGTTGTGAGAATTCGGTGTGCTTTTAGCGTCAACAATTCGGGATCGCCAGGCCCGATTCCTAATCCATAAAGTTTGCCTAATTTATTCATAATTCGTTCTCTTTTGCTAAAGCATTGACTGCTGCTGCTGCGATTGCGCTTCCTCCCCTACGTCCGTGCAGGGTAATAAATGGCACGCCACGACTATTAGTTGCTAATTCTAATTTCGACTCTGCCGCTCCCACAAATCCCACGGGAAAGCCTAAAATCAAAGCCGGTTTATCTACATTTTGATCGAGCAATTCTAGTAGGCGAAAAAGTGCGGTTGGTGCATTACCAATGGCTACCACTGCTCCAGCTAAATGAGGTCGCCAAAGTTCTAAAGCGGCAGCGGAGCGGGTATTATTAATTTGCCCTGCTAACTCGGTCACTTCTGGATGATTGAGGGTACAAATAATCGGATTATTTTTAGGTAAACGCGCTTTGGTAATGCCATTAGCGACCATTTGAGAATCACAGAGAATTGCTGCACCCCCAGCGAGGGCATTTCGTCCGATTTTAACCGCGTCCGGTGATGCTTCTAAATCTTCTGTTATGTCTGTCATCCCGCAGGAATGAATTAGACGAACCGCCACATGAGCTAAATCATCGGGGAGATTTTGACAGTTAGTTTCAGCCCGAATAATAGCAAAAGATTTGCGGTAAATTTCCTCACCATTCTTAATGTATTCCATTCTATTCATCTAAATTTTTCGATTTTTGGGAGCTTAAAATTTGGGCTATGAGGGGGGGGATATTGGTAAATTCTCCCTCAAATATAGGTGTTTCTAAGAACTTTTGACTATCACCCACATAGACTTGATAAGCTTCTAGTATTTGGCCATTTTCCTCGATGGTAGTTCCTAAAAGGGTAATTTCGGCTGGACCCGGTTGAGCGCAGGATTTAGCACAACCCGTCAAATGAATATTAACAGGAGAATTGCAGGTTAAGCGTTCTTTCAAATAATCTGCCAAGAGAGAAGCATGAATTTGAGTTGCAGTGGCCGCCGCCGCACAGCCTGGTTTACCGCTACAGGCAACTATCCCCGCATCCCATCCAAGAGAAGCGGATAATCCTAAGGATGCCAGTTTTGGCAACAATTCTGAGACTTTTTCATCGGGAATATCGGGTAATATAACAGTCTGCCAAGGGGTTAATCGTAACTGACCACTGCCAAAAGTTTCTGATAGTGCCGCTAATCCCGATAGTTGATTAGCCGTCAATTGTCCTAATCTTAATGATAGACCAATATAAGATAATCCGGGTTGCTTTTGAGGATGAATTCCCAGATGAAAATAGGGTTGAGTAGAATGGGCAGCCTGCCGGTATTCTTGCCCTTGTATTATGCCGGTAGAAGTCCGATGTAATTGAGAGTTAACTTGTTCGAGATATTTTGCTAATCCCCAATCTTTTAGCAGGTGTTTCATCCGAGGTTTTTTACCCTTGATATTGGGGGTTTGTTGAACATAATCCACATAAACCTTTACTAGAGCTTTGACCACAGCTAAACAGTTTTCTGGCTCAATTAATAAGTCCGTGTCGTATAATTGTTTATCTCCTGCGAGTGCTAATCGAAAGCAAACAAGAGAAGTTAAATTTGTCGGATTATTGACGGCAATTGCTGACAGATGAATCTCGTTATAGCGGTGTTGCCAGGCCATAGTTGAACCGGTGCCAATTCCCACTGCACCACCGCCATCGATCCCGATACTAAATTTAGGACTTAGTTGGGCAATTGATGGATAATTTTGGATAAAATTATCTAATTCTTGGACTAATGGACGAGTATCGATCGATTCTTGGCAGTCAATTCCAGCCGTGGGACTGGACATGATATTACGCAGATGATCGATACTGGGATTATGGGCAGCTAACCCTAATTTTTGCAGGGTTTGAAATTCTTCTAAACTGGGGGATTTTTGCAGTCCGCGAATTTGCAGATTTGCCCGATTGGTAACTTGTATTGTCGTCTGCCATTGTTCGAGCCAAGTGGCGATCGCTTTTCCCTGTGGAGAATTGAGCCATCCACCGGGGGTGCGGAGACGAATTAAAAACCCATCCTGGGCAGCAGTTCCATAAAATAAACCGGGACAAGCATTTGCTTCAACTAACCAATTCACCGTTGTTTGTTCTCCATGCGACGCAGAGAAGTAGTTAGAAAATTAGTTGTCTATACTACCGATCAAAAGCTTGTAATTGGTATTCTGACTCGCAAGGAAAAAGGGAAGATGTACTCTTTTTACTTTTTACTTGATTACAGTTGCGGCACAGTACCAGAATTGCACTGGACTTTCCCAAAGACAAGTTTAAGGATTATACCACAGTTTTAGTTTTGGCGTTGCTAGATAAAAATCAGCTATAGGCTGGTTCCTCTATCCATCTGGCACAGACAACTCCTTATTGGATAAGCCTTGACCCTTAGAAGATGTACCAGACTGAGCCTGAATCCGCCGTAGTAATTACCCAATTATCTTAAGCACCACAAGCATTTCAGCTTTTTTCAGCAAGCCCTACCTACTGTGAATGTTAAAAATTTCTGTCTTTTTTGTTATAGTTTCTAACATTGCCTATAGACTCAACCCATTGACATTTCATAAACTCCAGTGTCCTTTGAGTTTCGGAAAGGAATTAAACACTATGAACTCAGTTAATCTTTTGTTTGGGAACAAGACAATCAACCAATCTGTTAGTTTTAGCCAAATTCTCTCCCAATCTCTGGAAAGCGTATCTTACTCTCTTCAGGAATTCGCTACCAGTCCAGAATTTATGGAGAAGATAAGGCTTGCCTTTGGAGACAGTTTTGTGACGGGTACTGCCCTTAACTTGGCACAAGATTGGCAAAAAGGTAGTATAACGTTCCCTTCCCTTGAGATTCTTACTGCTACGACCCTTAATGGTGCTTATGCCGGGTATGCTAGTGGGACGAATACGATTTATCTATCTGAGGAGTTTCTCAGTGAGAATCCCCTTTCAGCAATAACAAGTATTCTTCTAGAAGAATTTGGACACTCTCTTGATGTCATACTTAATAACTCAGATTCTTCAGGAGATGAAGGACAGATTTTTTCTGCGCTGGTTCAAGGATTATCTTTACCTGAATCAGAACTGCAAGCGTTAAAACAAGAGAATGATTATGCTTTTATATTAGTAGATGGTCAAGAAATTTTAATTGAACAGGGAAGTATTTCAGATAGTGGAGGCTTTGAAGGTAGTTACCAAGTGATTACCCTTGATACGAATGGTGGAGGATATGCAAGTTTTGATTACGAACATTATACCATTCCTGATAACTTCATTATTCGTTATGAAGGAAGGAATATCTTAGAAACAGGATTTGTTGGAGGAAGCAAGACGGGAACGGTTCAAATTCCTGAAGGGGATTCTGATCAGTTAGAGATCATTGTAGCAACTAATGATGAAGGAACAGCATGGAATTATACGGTTGAAACCATTGCACCGGGGTTAAATATACAAGATGCTTATGTTGCTGTAGCAGGAGGAAGTAATCAAACGGCAACCATTAAATTCCCCGTGATTCTCTCAGAAGCGGTTGATGTAGAAGTTACCGTTAACTATTTTACCCTCGTAGGAACGGCGGTAGATGGTGTAACAGGGAACGACAGAATAGATTACCGACCCATTACAGGGACATTAACCTTTGCCCCCGGAGAAACCAGTAAAGAAGTTGAAATCACAGTATTAGGAGATACCCCTGTTAATTATGGAGGCAATGCTAATTTTGAGATTTTCGCAAGGGATACAGCGTATCGAGATTGGACAAAAGGGCAAGATATTGACTTTAACGGTAGTTTATCTTATGGAGATTTAGGCTATCGAGTTGATCGATTTTTCAATGATGGCGGCACGGGGTTTCAGGCAACTGGATTAACTTCAGATGAAAATTTCTTTGTTTTAATTAGTAATCCAGTCAATAGTGATATTAGTAAAGATAGTGACCAAGAAAAAGCTCGCTTACTGACAGATTTAGAAGAATTTCTTGGCTCAGGTTTTGCCACCCAAGCAGCCTATCAAAAAGCGATAGAAACTCTTAATAATTTAGAAGCACAGGATACCTCTTGGGCGTTTGCGACGGGAACAATTTACGATGAAGGAAAAGCCCCTGTTTTGGCGATTCGGGGGACACAACCTGATCAATTAAGAACAGATGTCTGGGATGATGCTAATCCCAATGGTATTGGTTATGGTCAATTTACGGCTAATCGAGGGGGTGTTAATCAATGGCTTGAGGAAATAAGTCAGCCAGAGGATGATCTCTCGGTAAAACCCCACATTACAGGTCATAGTTTGGGTGGAGCATTAACCCAATGGGTAGCGGCAGATTATTCTTCTCAAGGTGCTTTAGGAGATATTGTTACGTTTAATGCTCCGGGTATTTCAACGAGCGCAGCTAATAGTTTCAGTGGTGCAGAAAAAGTGACTCACTATATCACTTCTATTGACATAGTGAGTATGGCAGGATTTCGTTATATTTCTGGACAATATGTTTTATCCAATCAATTGCTTGTCCCTTCCTCATTTCCCAATCCTATTGATGCTCATCTTCATCCCGTAATTATTCCTAAAGTAAAGTCCAGTGGCTTGACTAAACCAAGTGGTTTAGGAATAGATACAGTTGGTAGCACAAACACTCTCAGCAGTGCTTTTTTTACCTATTTACCAGATCCTGATTATTTTGCGATTCAGGTTATCATCGCAGGATTAGGGGCAATCACGCCTATTCCGGGGGCGACAACAACAGGGGCTTATGTAGCGAGTGTATTAACTTTTCGTGGCACTACAGAAATAAATCGTCAACTCATTGGGGCTGTCATTTACGGTATCGGCTTAGAGAACATCGAATTTGCCATAGAAAAACTAACGGCTGCTGTTAATGCTGCCAAACAATGGGGACAAGATGCTTGGAATGCCATTACAGGGTGGGGAGAAAATGCTTGGGGTGCAGTAAGTAATTGGAGAGTAACGGCTTGGAATGCCACAACCACATGGGTTAGTCAAGCTTGGGATGCCACAACTCAGTGGACGAGTGATGCTTGGAATGCTACCAAACAATGGACAAGCGATGCTTGGAATGCTACCAAAACTTGGGGTAGTGATGCTTGGGAAGCTACCAAAACTTGGGGTAGTGATGCTTGGGAAGCTACCAAAACTTGGGGTAGTGATGCTTGGGATGCCACAACAAAATGGACAAGCGATGCTTGGGAAGCTACCAAAACTTGGGGTAGTGATGCTTGGAATGCCACAACAAAATGGACAAGCGATGCCTGGAATACCACAACAAAATGGACAAGTGATGCTTGGAATGCCACAACAAAATGGGTAAGTGATCTTTGGCCTTTCTCATCTTCATCGGATTTTCTGTCTGTTACAGCCTTTAATGAGATGAATAGTGATTCCATTAATCTTCAACAGACTCTCATTAATAATCCTTGGGAAGCGATCGCTCAATGGACACCTGAAGCGTGGGAAGCAACCACTCACTGGAGTGATGCGGCATGGCAAGCGACAACAGCATGGACTCCTGAAGTGTGGCAAGCGACAACAGTATGGACTTCTGAAGTGTGGCAAGCGACAACAGCATGGACAGATGAGATATGGCAAGCCACCACTCAACTTGATAGTACAACAGGGGATGAAATCCTTTTCGGGACAATTGGCAATGACAATCTAAGTGGCAACGCGGGCAAGGATATTCTCGATGGGTTAGCAGGAAATGATGTTCTTGATGGAGGAGAAGGGAATGATATTATCAAGGGAAGTGCTGGTAATGATACCCTAACAGGGGGGACGGGTAGCGATAGTTTTGTCTTTGAGAGTCCCACAGATGGGGTAGATACCATCGAAGATTTTGACAGTAATGAGGGCGATCGCATTGTTATTTCAGCAACGGGTTTTGGCGGAGGATTAACCCCTGATGCGGTTCTCGCAGAATCTCAGTTTGTCTTAGGGACGACGGCGGTTGATAGTGATGACCGATTTATCTATGATCCAGCTACTGGAAATCTGTTCTTCGATCCTGATGGCAATGGTGCTGCACCTCAACAACAGATTGCTATTCTAACAGGCGCACCTAACTTGAGTGCAGGGGATATCTTTATTTCTGGCAATTCAACAACCCCTAGCATCAAAATTACCGCCCCATCCACTAATGTCAGTGACACCGAAGTAACCATTGAATGGAATGCCTTTGATGCTGACTCAGAAGCAACCATTAGCTTATTCTACGACACGGACAATCAAGGATTTGATGGTGTCTTGATCGCTGATGGATTAGCTGAAATCGATGGACAAGGAAGCTTTGTTTGGAATACCGAAAATATTCCCCTAAAAGATTATTTTATCTATGCTCAAATTTCTGATGAAACCCATGCTCCTGTTTTTAGCTACGCCAAAGGACAAGTTCTATTAAAACCTGTCGTAGAGGCAGATTTGTCGGTCACTAAAACCGCTAGTGTAACCTCTGTTAAATTGGGAGAAACCTTTACCTACACCATTCAAGTCACCAATAATGGCTCAGTTACGGCTCAAGGGGTAACAATCACGGAAATCTTAGCAGAACCTGTTACTTTTGTTTCTGCCAGCCTTACTCCTTCTCAACAGATCGATAATAGTTTTACTTTCGACATTGGGGATCTTTTATCAGGTGAAAGTCTAACCTTAGAAGTAACGGCGATCGCTCCTACACTGTTAACGGGAACAATCATCTCTAATACCAGTGTCTCAAGTGAAACCAATGATCCTAATCTAACCAATAATGTCGCGCTTTTAGCAACTGAAGTCACTGCAACCGCACTACCCGACTTAGTGGTAACTCGTACTGATAGTTCAGGTGAAGTTAATATTAACACTCCCTACAGTTACACTTTAACTGTCACTAACAATGGTTCTGCCACAGCCACAGGGGTTATCCTTACAGAACAATTGCCTTCGACAGTTGATGTGATCAGTTTTTCTAGTAATCTACCAGAACAGCCATCAAATTTGGTAGATATCATCAAGTTTGAACTGAATGCAGGTGATCGGGTAACTCTCGATATTGATGCGAGGACACTGGGATCATCTTTAGATTCCATCTTACGTTTGTTTGATTCAACGGGTACTCAATTAAGGGTTAGTGACGACAACCCTGCACCGAATGAACCTTTTAGTCGGGATTCTTACATCGATTTTACCGCTTCGGTTTCTGGGACTTATTACGTCGGGGTGAGTGGATATTCCAACTTCAGCTACAATCCTTTCATTGATGGCAGTGGAGCTTTAAGTTCCTCATATGGTGACTATACACTTGAAATTAAAGTAGGAAGTGGAGGTTCTACCAATCAGGTTGTTTTGAGTGAACCTAATAATATTATTTCCCAAGCAGTAGATAGTGGGTTGAGTTCAGCTAATCAGGGTATTTTCATCGGGACAGGTTCAATTCGGACTGATACCAATCCAATTACCTTTTTCAATGGAATTATTACTGCTGATGTCGGTACTCTCAGTAGTGGTGAAAGTGCAACAATCGATTTGACCCTTTCCTCGATCGCTGCTGGTAATTTCAATAGTACAACAATTGTAACCAGTAATGAGTCAGATGCGAATCCCCTCGATAACTTAATTGCTGGCACACAAGCGGTTAATTCAATTGCCCCCGCGGAGATCGATTTAGAACTGACTCAAACGGTTAATAATTCTAATCCTGCGATTGGGGATGAAATTACCTTAACCTTAACCCTTACTAATATCGGTCCTGGGGTCGCTAGTAATATTCAAGTGACCAATGTTTTGCCCTTAGACTTAGCGTTTATTTCTGTCGTTGCTGAACAGGGGACTTATGACAGCAACACAGGCATCTGGGATGTCGGTAATATGCGAGATAATCTTAGCCGTACTCTGACCCTTACTGCACAAGTAAATGGGGGTCAATCTCTTACGAATACGGCTCAAGTTACGGCAGTTTTTGAAGCAGACCTTGATTCTATTCCCAATAATAATGACCCCAATGAAGATGATCAAACTTCTGTTTTGATCGATGTTCAAAATGTCGCTCCAATCGTTCAAGGAAACAAAACCCTAACGGTTTTAGAAGATGCGTCTGCTACTTCCCTCAATATTTCTACGCCAACTGATGGGAATGGTGATAACTTAACCCTAACAGTAGAAACAATTCCAGATGGCACAAAAGGTCAAATTTTCTCAGGAAATAACTTAGTTAATACAGGGGATGTTTTAACACCACAGCAATTAACCAGTTTAGTCTTTGTTCCGATTGCTAATGCCAATGGTACGGCGGGAACGTTTAGTTATACCGTCAGTGATGGTCAAGGGGGTACAACTTCGCAAACGATTACATTAGCCATCACGTCAGTCAATGATGCGCCTGTTGCCCAAGCTGACACGGCGACTACCGCTCAAAATACGCCCCTTACCTTAGATATCCTTGCCAATGACAGTGATATTGAAGGTGACTCCCTTTCTCTGACTTCTTTTAACCAAACTTCCAGTCAGGGCGGTACAGTCAGCCGAGATGAAAACGGGACTCAAGGCGATCTCACTGATGACAAACTGCTTTATACTCCGGCAACTGGGTTTAGTGGTATTGATAGCTTTACTTATACGATTAGCGACGGTACAGATAGTGGCACGGCAACGGTAAGTATTACTGTAATCTCTACCACTAACCAACCGCCCCAAGCCGTTAATGATGGGGCAACAGGGACGCAAAATACCCTTTTAATTATTCCCGTTGCTACTCTTTTAAGTAATGATACTGACCCAGATTTGGGTGACAGTCTCAATCTTACAGGTGTTAGTAATCCCAGTAATGGCAGCGTCGAGTTGGATGGCTCAAACGTTATTTTTACGCCGTTGGCTGGCTTTATTGGTCAAGCTGGCTTTGATTACAGTATAAGCGATAGTCAAGGAGAAACTAGCACTGCCAGCGTTAATATTACTGTCGATCCCTTCTTGGGAACTTCGGGTCGAGATACAGTTACGGGAACGGATCTTGATGATATTCTCATGGGGGGTTTAGGGGCTGATAACCTTACAGGAAACCAAGGTCACGATCAATTTGTTTATCAAAGTATCCGAGATGCAGGAGATGTGATCAAAGATTTTGAAGTGGGTATAGACTATATTGTATTTACTGCCTTACTTAATAGTCTTGGATATGGAGGTTCTAATCCGATTGCGGATGGCTATCTGAAATTTGGTTCACGCGGGAACGATACTGTCATTCTTTTTGATGAAGATGGTTCAGGTTTAAGTAAGCGTGCCTTACCTTTTATTACCGTTGAAGGCGTAGCTTTAGGTGCTATGCAAAATCCCAATAACTTTATCTTCTGAATCCTAAAATCGAAGCGCAATGTCACCAGCCTACAGCCTACTTGACACGCGCTCCTAAGATTCTTACTAACAATTGTGTCATGTAATTTAGAGGAATTCTATGTCTATCAAATCTTCTTCTCTGACGTTTGGGTTCATTTTCGGCTTAAGTTCCCTTATCTTTGCTAGTCCTTCTCAAGCTGCTTTAATTAACTTTAGTAGTTGGAATCTAGCAGGGGATGTGGTCACTCCTGCTTTGGGACAGGTTGATCTCTCAACGAATGCTTTACAAAATGATGATAGTCCTAGTGCTGATAATAATTTTAATTTCTCCAATCTTCCAGCGATCAATAGCCTCACTTTAGAGTCAAATTTAGGACTTCCCTCTCAAAGTTTAGATCCAGATCCTAGCAATTTTGTATTTGCTTTTGAAGGGTCAGGATTAGAAAACTCATATACCTTTACTGAAGAAACCACATTAAGTTTTAATTGGACTTTTTTAACCAATGACGAAACTCGTGATCTCAGTGGGTTTGATTTTGATGATTATGCTTTTATTGCTCTCAATGATCAAATTAAAACTTTAGCGAGTACCAATAGTTCTATCAGTACCTTAATCCCTTCTAGCACTAATTTTAGTCGTGAAGTTTCAGGAAGTTACACACAAACCTTTAGTCCCGGAACTTACAGCATCGCTTTAGGAGTAGTTGACGTTGGCAGTTTTGACCAGACATCCGCTCTCATCATCAATAATGCCCAATTGTCAAGTCAATCTAATCAACCCATTCCTGAATCAAATTCTTTACTCAGTTTGTTAGTTCCTATCGGATTTTTTGCTGTATCATTCTTTCATCGGAGATAAACATGAACCTATTTCCTAAACAACTGACAATTACCTTATTAGCTCCATTAATATTATTAGTCAGTAGTTGTAGCTCAAAATTAATTTCTGCGCCTGGAATTAAAGGACGATTTATCGAAGAGTCAACGGGAAAACCCATTGCCGGAGCTAAGGTGAGATATACTCATATAGGCGATGGATTGACCAAAGAGAGTACCACAGATGCTGAGGGTCGCTTTATTTTTCAGCCTGAATTTACAGAGGGTTATGCAGGATATCCCACATCGCCTGTAAGTTTACAAGTCAGTCTTGAACTGCTTATAAGAGATAAGCACAACTTCTCTTCCGCCTATCATTTTGTCAAAAATACTGATGTTGAGAATGCCCTCATTGATGTGGGTGATATTCGAGTTAATCAGTTTTTTCTAACACCCTCACCCTAATAACACTTTTCTATTTGAGGTAAGCGAGGGAAAATGCTTCTGTTTATACCTCCTAAACAACTGACAATTACCCTATTAGCTCTTTTGACGTTATTGGTCAGTAGTTGTAGCTCAAAATTAATTTCTGCGCCGGGGATTAAGGGACGGTTTATCGAAGAGTCAACCGGAAAACCCATTGCCGGAGCTAAGGTGAGATATACTAATATAGGCGAGGGCTTGACCAAAGAGAGTATCACCGATGCGGATGGTCGTTTTATTTTTCAGCCTGAATTTACAGAGGGCTATGCAGGATATCCCACATCGCCTGTCGGTTTACGGGTAAGACTTCAACTAATGATAAAAGATCAGCACAACTTTTCATCTGTCTATCCTTCTGTGAAAAATTCTGCTTATCCTTCTGTGAAAAATACAGATGTTGATAATGCTATGATCGATGCTGGTGATATTAAAGTTAATCGTTTTTTTTTAAACCCCTAAGACCCCTATTTTCTTGAGGTAAAATATGTCATTAAGAATCAACCAGAAAACCAATATCAGGCTCTTCGTTACTTGGTATGATTCGATCAGGGGGCATAAATCGACTAAATCCTTATATGGCAAGAGACTCAATTGATTAGCTCGTTCTAGATAGAAAACAATTGGCAAAAATCGAAGCAATGTCTTTCTGTGTAAGGGTTTTATCCTTTATAAACCCCCTCCATTGCATAACACAAACCGAAGAACCCAAGATCATACTTTGATTCAGCAACAACCAAAAATTTTTTTTATATGGCGGATCGCAATTGTAAGTCGAAATGGCTATCGATCATAGGAATTGGTGAAGATGGCTTAGAAGGGTTAAGTTCAGTGGGGCGAAGTCTGCTTTCTTTAGCATCAGTTATTGTCGGTGGTGAACGTCATCTGGCAATGTTACCCCCAGAGGATCAACGGCAAAAACTGCTCTGGACTTCTCCCATTCAAGACTCTGTTAACGAGATTATCCGCCGTCGTGGTCAATCCGTCTGTGTTTTGGCCAGTGGTGATCCTATGTGCTACGGAATTGGTGTCACCCTCACCCGTCAGATTCCCCTGGAGGAAATGACGATTATTCCCTCTCCTTCTGCCTTCAGTCTTGCCTGTAGTCGTTTGGGTTGGTCCCTGAGTGAAGTAGAAACTTTGAGTTTGTGCGGCCGTCCTCCGGCTTTGTTAAATGGGGTGCTTTATCCCGGTGCTAAACTCCTGGTACTGAGCGCCGATGCCGAGACTCCTGTGATCGCTGCTCGGCTTCTAACCGAGGCAGGTTTTGGCGAAAGTTCCATCACGGTTTTAGAACATCTAGGGGGAACCCTAGAACGCCACGTTCAAGGTATCGCCGACGATTGGCAATTTACAGATCTGGCGGATTTAAATGTCATTGCCATTAGCTGTATCTCCTCCCATCCTCCTACCCGGGCGCCGCGCCTTCCCGGACTGCCGGATTCTGCTTACCATCATGACGGACAGTTGACAAAAAGAGAAGTTCGTGCTATCACTCTGAGTACATTGGCTCCCCTACCCGGACAATTGCTCTGGGATGTGGGAGCGGGTTGTGGTTCCATTGCCATTGAGTGGCTGCGTAGCGATCGCCGTTGCCAGGCTATTGCGATCGAACATCATCCCACCAGATTACAATACATTGCCGATAATGCCGCCGCCTTGGCAACGCCCCATCTGCAAATCGTCGCCGGAATTGCACCGAGCGCCCTGGAAGATTTACCGCCACCGGACGCTATTTTTATTGGTGGCGGTATCACCACACCCCACCTCTTGGAAACCTGTTGGTTAGCGCTGCGCCCCGGGGGTCGTCTTGTTGCCAACACTGTTACAATTGAAAGTGAATTAGTCCTCTTGCAATGGCATAGTAAATTAGGAGGGGAACTGCTGCGAATTGGCATTGAAAAAGCCGAACCGGTCGGTAAGTTTTTAGGTTGGAAAGCAATGGCCACCGTAACCCAGTGGACTGTTCTGAAACCGAGATTGTAAATCCTTAATTTTGTCCTTGATCTCTCTTGCAAAAGTTGTCAATAGAACTTTTTGCTCTAATTCCTCTTCTTCTGGACTTTGTCGATAGACTAAACCGCCACTCATCCTCTTGTCCTAATTCCAGTTGATAGTCTTATTATAATTATAGTTCCCAAAATTAGACAAAAATTTTCTAGGAACCAACGAAATTTTCAATCGTTATCATCAAAAAAATTAAATCTTTATTGTCCAATGCACAAGTTATACTATTTGTCAATATTTTTGTCCTAATTGCCACATAATACAAATGCTCGCTATAATAGAATTAAGTTGTTGACATTTTCTAGTTTTCACTTTTTACTTAGTCTTATGGTTTCGCAACTAGATAAAACTAACGTCACTGAAATCATCTACCCCGATAGCGATGGTCAACCCCTGGCCGATAATACCCTGCAATTTCGTTGGATTACGACAATTAAAACTAATTTAGACTGGCTATTTCGCGAGCAGTCTGATGTCTTTGTTGCGGGGGATTTACTCTGGTATCCTGTGGAAAATGATAATAAACTGCGTCAAGCGCCGGATATCATGGTGGTTTTTGGGAGACCAAAAGGGGAAAGGGGTTCCTATCGACAATGGTTAGAAAATAATATTAGTCCCCAGGTGGTTTTTGAAATCCTCTCTCCGGGTAATACCCTCACGGAAATGGCCAAAAAACAGCTATTTTATCAGCGTTATGGGGTTGAGGAATATTATCTTTATGATCCCCATAAAAACGATGCTAGTGGTGGGATAAGAGGCGAAAATCAGCTAGAAATTCTAGAAACTCTCGATAATTGGGTTAGTCCCCGTTTAGGAATACGTTTTCAGTTAGGAGAACCGGAAATGTTGCTTTTTTATCCCGATGGACAAGCTTTCACTAGCTATAATCAGGAAAAACAACGAGCGGAACGATTGGCAAATAAACTGCGGGAATTAGGCCTTAATCCTGACGAAATCTAAGTTTATCTCTTGACCGCAGTTTAAAGTTAATCTTTGTTAAGAGACAACTAAAAAATAGCCCTAGTGGGCTATATGTATTTTCAGTATGATGAAGTTAGTTTAGTTAAATTAGTACAAAAAAACTGATGTTTAGGGATAATAATGTAGATGAAATTACGCAAAATTTTTATAGTATTTATGGCTCTATTGAAGGGCAGTTAGTATCTATTAATATTGCCAATCGTCAAAAGATAAAGATGGGGATTCGTAGCCTAACTGATAACAAAATTATTAAATGTTTTTTTCCCGAAGAACTTTTTGAACAAGCTAGAGAAGCATTAGGAAAAAGAGTTTATGTTTTTGGGTTAATTCGGCAGTATTTGCATGGAGAAAAAATCAATATTCAAGTGCAGGAACTGAAAGTCTTTCCTGAAAAATCTGCATCTTCTTCTTTGTCTAATATTATCAATTCAATTAGAGGTTAGTTTTGAAGAAAAAGTCGATCAAAAAACCTTATTGTGATTCGGGAATATTTATCCGCTTCTTGAATGAAGAACCCCAGTATAAAGATTGGTGGCTCTCTTGGACATGGGGTGGAAAAAGCATAATTCGATACATCCTTTACTGATGTGTACCTTTTAAGTCCTTGATATACTTGGTTCTTGCGGCTCATAAGCTGGTTTTATCACCACAACCCCAAGAGAGCCAGATTGGTGATAATCTCAAAATGAGCTATTACATTATTTTTCATCAATAGCATTTATTAAACTTTCATTAATTGTTTTTAAAGAGCTTACAAAAGTTTGATTTGCCTTATCTAGTGCCTGACATAGCTCAGAGCCTGCATTATTTTGAGAGCAAAATTTCCTATCATCATCATAACTCTCCATAAATTTATCTCGGTCTGCTATTAATACATTCAGATCAGCAAGATCACTAATTAAACTGTCTAACTCTTTTGAAACTTTTTCTGAGTTAGTAGATGAATTTGAGTAATTAAATGCTTCAATCGTATTAACCAAAATCATTTTATTGCTGTTCAAGTCATAAGTGGTTAACTTTGTTAGGTGATTATATAGAGTTGAGCAAGATTCTGAACCAATTAATTTACTATCATTATTAGATTCCGAGCTTTCGCAATCCTCTCTAATTTCAGTAATTTCGGTCTTTGAATCTGCCTCCTTTACTTTTCCTGCCAACTGATATAATAAGAGGAAGTATTGAGACATTTTTTTTGTAAATTCATCACGTTGACTGGTAAGCATACTAACATCAACACGAGAGATACTTTCCTTTCTAGCTTTTTGATTTTGCTGATTTTGAATCAAGACTTGAAATGAAGCTAAAATAAGACCAGTAATTAAGGCAAAGATTAAGTTTTGCAAAACTATAATTGCAAATTCTTTACTTCTTAGCCATCTATAAACTTTGTTTTGTTTCTGTTCCATGACTAAACTCCCTTAAATTTTTTAATAAAAATAAATGCTAGTTTGGATTGCCACACTGAACTACATCCTTAGAAAATTCGGCATGAGGTCTTAGCAGTAAAGAGAAATTGGAATTATATGACCTTTCTTCAATAGAGAAACCCCAAGAGTAACCTTTACTAGGATGAAATTCCTCAGCTCTTCGATGAAACATTAGCAGTGTTCTTCCAGGTACTTGATAAGTATAAAGATTTTCACTTCCCCTTGTGATTCTTGAATTAAATGTCCTTCTTCCATCCCACTCAAGAACAACAAGAATAGATTTACGTTTTGAATAGTCTAAATGCGGACGCGGAGAGTTGATATAGTTTGTCAGAATATTATAAAAAGACTCGCTCAAGTTGACATCGCACACTCGCCCTTCTTGAAGAATGGCTGTATGTTTTGGCTGTGTTGAACGAAGTTGTGCGATGTCAATATTTTGGTTGTCCAATAGTCTTGGACAACTTTTATCTAGGGCATACCCGCCTTGACAAACTCTTCCCTCATCGACGAATATTAATGTTACTTTCATTTGTTGTAATTGTGGACGTGTATTTCGAGGCAAAGTAGAATACTGAACAAAAAAAACACTTCCAAAGCAAGTTAGTATGAAAAATAATTGTTTCCAAATAGTTTTGTTCATGATTACACAAATTTATTCTTTATGGTTCATTAATTGCATATGAAGCTAGAGAGGCTATCAACCTCCCTAACTTACCTAATTACTGATTAGCCTTTGGCTTTTTCTACCTCAGCAATCCGTAAAATGGTTTTCAGCACCGAATCAGGATTAAGACTGATAGAATCGATGCCTAATTCCACTAAAAATTGAGCGAATTCGGGGTAATCACTGGGGGCTTGACCACAGATACCGATTTTGCGATTATGGGCTTTAGCGGTTTCAATGGCCATTTTCACCATGCGTTTAACTCCCTCATTCCGTTCATCAAAAAGAT
This sequence comes from Microcystis sp. M109S1, assembly GCF_020247025.1. Classification (NCBI taxonomy): domain Bacteria; kingdom Bacillati; phylum Cyanobacteriota; class Cyanophyceae; order Chroococcales; family Microcystaceae; genus Microcystis; species Microcystis sp. M109S1. Next base: position 2,526 of record NZ_JADBRW010000170.1, on the reverse strand, counting down.
GGGCAACTAGGGCAGAATCCCGATCTAATCCTAAGGTTAATTGGGTCAAATCATTAGAACCGATCGAAAATCCGTCAAACACCTGAGCAAATTGGTCAGCAAGAATTACATTACTTGGTAACTCACACATCACATAAACTTGCAAACCATTAACCCCGCGTTCGAGACCATTTTTCGCCATTTCTTCGAGGACTCTCATCCCTTCTTCGGGGGTACGACAGAAAGGAATCATCGGAATCACATTAGTTAATCCCATTTCTTCCCGTACCATTTTCAGCGCCCGACATTCCAAAGCGAAAGCTTCGCGATAATTAGGATCAGTATAACGGGAAGCACCGCGCCAACCGATCATCGGGTTTTCTTCCTTGGGTTCAAAGGGTTTGCCACCCAATAAATTAGCGTATTCATTGGATTTAAAATCGGACATCCGTACAATTACATCTTTGGGGTAAAATGCGGCTGCAATCATGGCAATCCCCCGGGCCAATTTATCGACGAAAAATTGGGGTTTATCCTCGTAGTGTTTGGTTAATTCGGCGATTTGGTCTTTTACGTCTCCTTCTTCCAATTCGTGGAATTTCAGCAAGGCACTGGGGTGGGCCTGAATATGGTTAGCGATAATAAACTCTAGACGGGCTAAACCGACCCCTTGGGCAGGAATATCGGCAAAAGCGAAGGCTTTTTCGGGATTACCGATATTCATGAGGATTTTTGTCCGAGTTTGGGGCAAATTGTCCAGGGGAGTTTCAATAATTTCAAAGGGTAGCAATCCGAGGTAAACTTTCCCTTCATCCCCTTCCGCACAGCAAACGGTGACTTCCTGACCGGTTTTAATCGTTTCCGTGGCATTATTGCAACCCACGATCGCCGGAATGCCCATTTCTCGCGCGATAATAGCGGCATGGCAAGTACGACCACCCTGATTAGTAACGATCGCGCTTGCTTGTTTCATAATCGGTTCCCAGTCGGGATCCGTGCGATTGGTGACGAGAACTTCTCCCGGTTTAAAGTTGTTGATTTTATCGACACTGAGGATGACTCTGGCTTTTCCTTGACCGATTGCCGCACCTACACTCCGTCCCACTGCTAAAACGTCACTTTTTTGCTTAATTTCGTAGGATTTAAGGATATTAGCGGCTTTTTGCGATTGTACGGTTTCTGGGCGCGCCTGAACGATAAAGAGTTCTCCCGTGATCCCATCTTTTGCCCATTCGATGTCCATGGGGGTGTAGGTTCCGCGCACTTGCGAGTAATGTTCCTCGATTTCGGTCGTCCAACGGGCTAAAGTGAGGATTTCCTGGTCATTAATGCAGAATTGATCCTGTTCTAGCTTGTTAACTCGGATATTCTTGGTTAGACGCGATCCTCCATCATCGTAGATCATCTTGATCGCTTTACTGCCGAGGCGTTTGTCGAGGATGGGTTTGTAGCCGTTTTTAAGAGTGGGTTTAAAAACTAGATATTCGTCGGGGTTAACAGCGCCTTGCACGACATTTTCCCCTAAACCGTAGGCTGCCGTGATTAAAGCGGCATTTTTGAACCCTGTTTCCGTATCGATGGAAAACATCACCCCAGAGGTGGCTAGATCTGAACGCACCATTTTTTGGACACCGACGGAAAGGGCGACGGCAAAGTGATCGAAACCGTTATGATGACGGTAGGAAATAGCGCGATCGGTGAATAAAGAGGCAAAACATTTATGGCAAGCTTCTAAAACTCCCCTCACCCCTTGGACGTTCAGATAGGTTTCCTGCTGTCCGGCAAAACTCGCTTCTGGTAAGTCTTCGGCAGTGGCGCTCGAGCGAACGGCCACATCAATGGAATGATAGAGATCATCGCCATAACGTTCACAGAGTCGGCGATAGGCAATAGCGATCGCATGACTTAAATCATCGGGGAACGGTGTATTTAAGATTAATGTGCGCGCTTGTTTACCTTTTTCTTGCAAGTTTTGGACATCGTTTTCGTCTAAATCTTGGAAAATTTGTCTTAATTGTGCGTCTAGTCCGGCTTTTTCGACAAATTGACGGTAAGCGTAAGCGGTGGTGGCGAATCCTGTGGGGACATTAATCCCTTTCGGGGTTAATTGTTGGATCATTTCGCCTAAGGAGGAGTTTTTCCCACCGACTAATCCCACATCTTTACTATCTACTTCTTCAAACCACAGAATTAATGCTTGTTCTCTAGAGGTTCTCGCAACATCTTGTAGTAGCATCATAAGTATTTTTACCTCTGTACTTTATACTTTCAGTTTAGCGAGATACCATCTTCAAAAACCCTTGAGTTTGATATTTATTTACAAAACTCTTAATAGCAAACTCAGCCACTATCACCCTATCTCTAAAGGGTTTAATTGTCTAGCTTTTTATACAAAAATTAATACATTATTCAGGGATCTCAACAGTAATTTTCCTCAATGATAGCCTTAATTAGGGTCTGCTGAAAAAGTTTTTCGGTGGGGGTTGGGGGTTGGGGGTTGGGCAGCGGAGTACGTTGAAGCGATGTATTTAATGCTGCAACAGGAGC
>NZ_JADBRW010000017.1:0-4364 GCF_020247025.1 Microcystis sp. M109S1 | reverse complement strand
TCTCAAGGCAAGAGTCACTCATGCAAGAGGCAAAAGAAAGAATCTGGCAATTCTCCCACCTAAAAAGAAGGTTAGAAACTAAGCACATCAAAGCTTTTAGCTTAACCAATTAGGTTTTAGATTCGGTCGAGTGACTCTTAAATTAGTACACAAATATTAACAACTGCCTGTAAGCATCCCACCGAAAAACTAATGCGCTCCTGGGTTTGGGGGGTTCTACCCCCCAAAAGCTTCGATTGAGTAATAAAATCGAAAGTAACGCCCAATTTTAGCCGAGAGTTTCCCCTTAAAAATCTCAACTTAGTAGATTGACAAAAATGAGATGCACGCGGTGTTTGACTTCCATAAAATGAGAAAATAGCGATCGATTGACTATATTGAGGCTTAGATAATGGCTATCACCGATTCTGATCTAGATTTAGCACAATATATCGACCATTCTCTCCTCATCCCCACCGCCACCAGTGAACAATTAGAGGCTTACTGTCAACAGGCCGAACAATATCGTTTTCCCACCGTCTGCGTTTATCCCGCTGCCGTTAAGCAAGCGGTGCAGTTACTCCACGGCAAAAAAACCTTAGTTTCTACCGTGATTGGTTTTCCCGCAGGGGCCACTACCTCCGCAGTTAAACGTTATGAGGCTTTAGAAGCTGCCGATAATGGTGCTAAGGAGTTAGATGTGGTTATTAATCTCGGTTGGCTAAAAGATGGGAAATCTGAGCAATTATTCCAAGAAATTGCTAGTATTTGTCAGGAAACCGGCCAGACGGTAAAAGCGATTCTGGAAACCTCGCAACTGACGGACACCGAGAAACGTTTAGCGGCGGAGATTTGCATGGATGCAGGTGTGAGTTATCTAAAAACCAGTACCGGCTGGTTTGGAGGAGCAACAGTTAGCGATGTGAAGTTTCTCAAGGAAATTAGCAAAGGACGGGTAGGAATTAAAGCATCCGGCGGAATTCGTACCCTAGAACAAGCGATCGCTCTTATCCGCGCCGGGGCCACCCGTCTGGGAACTTCCCGCGGTGTCGATTTAGTCCGTCAGCAAAAAGCCGCTTTTGAGGAATAATACTAAATCCTGTTTAAAAGGTATAGGAAAGTGGGGAAGTGGGGAAGTGGGGAGAATAAATAAAAAATAATCTCCTGTCTCCTGAATCCTGTCTCCTGACAGCTAAAATTATGGCTGACATTCAATAAAAATAAGGAGGTTTATTTGCCGATAATTCGCTGTGGTAATCGAGAATTTAGAGATATTCAAGGGATTGTTTTTGATAAGGACGGTACGCTAGAGGATTCGCGGGCTTTCTGGTATGATCGAGCTATAGCCCGGGTACAAGCCATTGAATCGCGAATTCCGGGTTTAGAGTCTTTATTAACTAAAACTTTCGGTATTGGGGCAAATAGTCTCAATACTGCTGGTTTAATGGCAGTGGGCAGCCGCAGAGATAATCATATCGTCGCTGCCGGTTGTATTGCTTCCACTGGCCTCGATTGGTTAACGGCCATGGCGATCGCAAAAGCGGCCTTCCAAGCGGCCGATGAAAAGGTTCCCCCCCGCTTAAATCCCCTCTATCCCCACTGTTTAGAAGTCATTCGTTATCTGCACGCGGCCGGTTTACAATTAGCGATTCTTTCCTCCGATACCACAGCACGAGTTGAGCAATTTGTCAAGGAAAATGACCTATTAAATTATATTAAAATTGCCCGGGGATGCGATCGAGGTTTAAGTAAACCCGATCCCTTATTATTGCAAGAAACCTGTCAAGCTTTGGGAACCGCAGTGGACAAAACCCTGATGGTGGGGGACACTAGGGCCGATTGGGAAATGGCTAAACAGGCAAAATCAGCAGCAGCGATCGCAATTAGTTGGCAACTGGAAAACCATCAAGATTTACAATTAGCTGATGTGGTCATTAGAGAACTGACTGCAATCTCGGTTATCAGATAAGTAGGGAGGCACAATTATGGATGGGTTAGCAGTAGCGTAACCCATGCAGACGTTGGGTTTCATGCTTCAACCCAACCTACGTTCTTCCCCCACACCCCACACCCCACACCCCAATTCATAATTTCCTCTATGCTAACAATTGCCTTACCGAAGGGTGCTTTACTAAACGAAAGTATCCAAATATTTCAGAAAATTGGCTTAGATTTTAGTGACTTTCTTGACTCAAAAAATCGCCAATTACAGATTACCGACCCCACTAACCAAGCGAAAGCGTTATTAGTAAGAGCCACAGATGTCCCCGTTTATGTAGAATACGGTCAGGCACAATTAGGCATCGCCGGTTATGATGTTTTATTGGAAAAATCTCCCGATGTGGCTAATTTAATTGACCTAAAATTTGGTTACTGTCGGATGTCGGTAGCTGTCCCTGCTGATAGTCCCTATCAAAGTCCCTTAGATATTCCCCATCACGGTAAAGTTGCCTCAAAATTTGTCAATTGTGCTAAGGATTATTTTCGTCGTTTAGATATTCCCGTCGAGATTATACCTCTCTATGGTTCCGTAGAATTAGGCCCGATTACGGGTATGTCAGAAGCGATAGTTGACCTAGTTTCTACTGGTCGAACTTTACGCGAAAATGGTTTAGTAGAAATTGCCGAATTATTTGCTAGTAGCGCTCGATTAATCGCCCATCCCCTCAGCTATCGACTAGACCGCAATCGGATTTATAACTGGGTAGAAAAGCTCAGAGAAGCAACTACATCAATGGCAAAAGTTTAAGGAAAATATAGGTTAGTTTGGGGCAGTATTTCCCGCTAACCTAATTATTTTAAGAGTAAACCAATAAGCGCACCAGCCAGAATTAACCAAGTAGAATTAACTTGAAAACGTAGTAAAAGAATAGCGGAGATAAGAGATAGAATGATAGCCAATAAATTAAAGGGTAAATTCCCGTAAGGTTGTAACCAAGTAGCTAGAGCTAAATTAAAAATTACTGCCACCATTAAAGCCACGGCACTGGCATTAATTGCATCTAAAAAAGCACCCGCCCAAGCGGATTGTCTCAGCTTAGGAATGAGGGGATTAAGTAATAAAACAAAGATAAAAGAAGGAAAGAAAATCGCTAGAGTTGCCACAATTGCCCCCGATACTCCTAATATTTGATAACCGATAAAAGTGGCTGTGGATAACACCGGTCCAGGGGTAAATTGACCCACAGCAATGGCATCTAATAATTGTTGCTGAGTTAACCATCCTCTCCCCTGGACTAAATCCCCTTCTAAAAAGGCAACTAACACATAACCACTACCAAATAAAACACTACCCACCTTGAGGAAAAACAACCCTAATCCTGTTAATGTCGGTGGGATATTGCTAGGAGTAGCAACTGCCGTCACACCGCCTATTCCTGCCACAATCAGGGGGAAAGTAGCGAATTTTTTTAGGATAAACATCCCGATAATTCCGCCTAAAAGTAAAGCGATAATTTCATTTAAACCTAAGATTAATAAACCGATAACTCCCAATCCGATGAAGAGTAATTGACGGGTTTTCATTGCCTTTTTGCCTAAGCGCCAGAGTGCCTGAAAAATCACCGCAATTACTACCGGTTTAATCCCCGCAAAAATCGGGGCCACATCGGGTAAAGTCCCGTAGGTAGTATAAATCCAAGCTAGAAAACCCGTAATTAACACCGCAGGAGTGATAAAACAAACCCCCGTGATTATTAAACCCGCTAAACCACCAAAAATATAACCGATATGAATGGCCATTTCCGTGGAATTAGGACCGGGAATCAGATTAGTTGCCCCCACCAAATCGAGAAATCGCTCCTTAGTCATCCAACCGCGACGCTTAACCACTTCTTCCTCCATTAAAGCGATATGGGCAGCCGGACCACCAAAACCGATAATGCCGATTTTGAGAAATAAAAGGGCAAGTTGTGAGAGATTGGGAGGCGATGAAGTTAGCATTTTCTGATTACCAATAGTTTTTCTAGAATTAAGTTTATATCCAAAAGAATAGGCTTAAGCTAAATTCTTGGCTAGATCTCGTCAATCCTAAAATACCATAATTGCAAAAGTGTTTTACACAAACTCAATCATAAGTATTTAATGCTCCCGGTCAAGTAAATTTGATACAAAAAAAGTTAAGAAAACTTTATAAATAATATTGATTAATTTGTTTATAATAGACCCCATTAATGCCAACTGAAACCTATCAGCACCCCCCTTATTAAGGGATTAATAAGGGCTTGCTGAAAAAGTTTTTCGGTGGGGGTTGGGGGTTGGGGGTTGGGGGTTGGGGGTTGGGGTGTGGGGTTTTACCCATTTTCAGGTGGTCAATTACCTAATTTTCAGGGAAAAAGTCCCGGAATTTTCCCCCCAATCACTCCAAGGGTCGGCACTTTTTGAGG
>NZ_JADBRW010000169.1:0-3934 GCF_020247025.1 Microcystis sp. M109S1 | reverse complement strand
TATGGGAAAGATGCTCTTTGGTCTCCTAGTTATTTTGTTTCTTCTGTAGGAGGTGCAACCCTGGAAGTTCTCAGATGCTCTATTAAAGATCAAGAAAAGCCGTCGTAAAACGACGGGGTTTTAACCCAAATTTTCGATAAATTACCCGACCTTGCTGGGTTGCCCAAACCAGTTGATCGGGATCGGATAGCTGAATGTTTTTCGCTTCCCAAGTGGTAATTACATCAATCTTCAGATTCCGCAAAGCTTCCACGACCGAGCGTTGACCCGCATCTTCATCAAGGTAGAGACGGATTTGACTCATTACAATTCACAGGCTCGATATCGGGATTCCCAGTCTTCACAATCGGCTCGGTAAGCATCGATATCGGCCTCTATCTGTTCTTTATTCGCGTGATAATACGCTAGAGCGCTATAAATTTGAGCCAGACTTAATTGAGGATACTCCTTAGCGATCGCTTCGGCACTCATTCCCGTTTTATGATCCATGACTAAACTTTGAATCGTGATTCTAGTTCCTGCGATCCGGGGACGAGCATTACAAATATCCGGACTAGCAACAATAAATTCGCTAATATCGATGCCTGTAGCCATATTTTCGCCTAAAGAAGTCCCTCTCATTGTAGCTCGATCGATACATCCGAGCAACAAAAAAGCACCCCCTTTCCGGAGTGCCTTTTTTTAGGCATTTAGAAATTAACCGTTGATAGCGGGAGCTTGCTCACCACTAGCGAGGTCGAGGGGGAAGTTGTGAGCGTTGCGTGCATTACTTCCATCCCAATACCGGCGCGGTTCAGCAAATCCGCCGGGGTTTTTTATGACCGTTTCTTCCTCAAAAAAACCACCAGAGAAAACAGCCCTAACCCTAATATAGAACTAGGCTCCGGTACAGTTGGATTGGGGGGATCGGTTTGTCCATCTAAACTAGCAATCCAAGCTTCTCGATTACCACTAGGGTTAGTTCCCCATCCTACAACCGTTAACCCATCAGCAGAAATTGCATTGGCATAGCTCAAAGTCCAACCCGTTAAATTTAAACCATAATCATTGGTTAAAATCTCTTTTAAACTCCGTATCCCTTGGGTACTATTCCAGATAAATGCCTCCTGACCATTGGCACTATTGCCATACCCAACAAGAACAGACCCATCTGCTGATACTCCCCAAGCCGCGCTATCGAAATTACCCCCCGGTAAGTCCCCTAGTCCGACCATTCCCGTTACTTGTGTCCAACGGAATGCCTCAGTACGATTAGCGCCACTATTATTAGCACTATTGCCATACCCAACAACAACAGACCCATCTGCTGATACTCCACGAGCCAAACTATAGAAACTACCCCCAGCTAAGTCCCCTAGTCCGACCATCCCCGTTGCTTGTGTCCAACGAAATGCCTCCTGACCATTAGCACCAGGGCCATTGCCTAAACCAACAACAACAGACCCATCTCCTGATACTCCATAGGCAATGCTATAGAAACTCCCCCCAGGTAAGTCCCCTAGTCCGACCATTCCCGTTGCTTGTGTCCAACGGAATGCCTCCACACCATTAGCACTAATGGCCAAACCAACAACAACAGACCCATTAGCTGATACTCCAATAGCGCCGTTAGATACCAAACCACCCCCCGGTAAGTACCCTAGCACGACCATCCCCGTTGCTTGTGTCCAACGGAATGCCTCACTACCATTAGCACTATAGCTTTGACCAACAACAACAGACCCATCTGCTGACACTCCATAAGCTGCGCTAGAGAAACTACCCCCCAGTAAGTCCCCTAGTCCGACCATTCCCGTTGCTTGTGTCCAACGGAATGCTTCCTCACCATTAGCAATCTTGCTGTAACCAATTACAACAGACCCATTTGCTGATACTCCATAAGCACTGCTCTCGAAACTACCCCCCGGTAAGTCTCCTAACCCCTGAAAAGAGGCGGCTTGTGCCTGGAAAGCTACCCCGATCGCACCCAATCCGATCCCTAAGCTGATACAATTAGCTAGTATCTTGTTCATAACCTAATAAAAGTCCAAAAAACTAAGTGATTCTTACAATCTAGATGTTCACTTTGGTTTTGTCTGTGGGAATTTGTGGCCATTTTGGATTTTCTGATACAATAATTTTTGTGGGATAAAGTGGGATTTAGTGGCAAAAAGGAGGGCAAGGATGATCAAACAAGCCTAAACTTTTGTTAATAAGGCAAGAGAACAAGCAAAAGTTTTCGCTTATTTTTCCAACTTTAACAAGATCTAATTTGAAGGACAAATTAGTAAATTAAGAGGTTAACCAGTAAAAAAAGGCGAAAAATGGAAGAATTATTAGAGTTAAAAAATCTATTACTAGCTGGCAATATTCCCGATGCCTTAATCTTGGTAGAGGAAATGACAGAAATGAGTAAGGATGATAAGCTCAATAAGATTTTTAGCTTTAGTATCATTGTTCTATTACATCTGATTAAACAGCAAGCAGAAAAACGCAGTACACGCTCAGGTGAAACCTCTATTTCTAATTCTGTTCGACAGATTCAACGCATTAATAAACGACGTAAAACAGGAGGAAATTATCTAACAATAGAAGAATTAAAAGAAACCTTAGATGATGCTTATTCTTCAGCTTTAAGACAAGCGGCATTAGAAGCTTTTGAGGGTATATATAAACCAGAAGAAATTGAAGCTATGGTTGATAAAAATAAAATTATTAATCAAGCATTGGAGTTGATTTTAATGGATTAGGGAACAGGTGACAGTCGGAAACAAATCAGGAGATTTAAATGTCAGGAGAAGCGAAACCCAACACCCAACACCTAAATCCGTCTGAATCGGCGCTCTCCTCCTCTCATTGCTTTTTGTTGGGTTTCCTTGGATCTATAGTTGGGTTTCCTTACGTCAACCCAACCTACTTTAGTTTCCTTGTGTCAATCCAACCGACGGTAGCAGAAGTCAAAATTATTCGTTATGTTGCTTAAAGATTAGCAGCCTGTTTAAAAACCTTAACGGAGGAAAATTAATGATTAACTTAGAACAAATTCAACAAGATATTAACCAATTACCTGAAGAAGCACAAAACTTACTGATTGATTTTATTGAGTTATTAAAAAAACGCTATTCTTTAGCAAAAAAGCCAGAGATTGCAGCAAAAATAAACCCTGAAGCTCAAAGTACCCTAGACATTTTAAAAGAATCTGGATTAATCGGTTGTATTAGTGCAGAATCAGACCTTTCTACTAATTATAAATCCGTTCTCAAAGAAGGATTAAAAGCTAAATATGATCATCGTTGATACTGGGTTCTGGGTGGCTTTATTTAACAATAAAGATCAATATCATCTAATAGCACAGCAAACCTTAGCACAGTATTCTTCTCAACCACTAATTACAACTTGGTGTGTTTTAACAGAAAGTTGTCATCTTCTTTTACAACGTTCTCCAAATCTCTATACAGGAGTTGAAAAACAAATAAAATTAATGAACGTATTTGAGAGACATCCCCAAAAATTTCTATTATTTCACCTTGAAAATACTCATCTAGAAAGAATTCAAGACCTTATGAAACAATATAAAAGTCTGCCAATGGACTTAGCCGATGCCTCCCTAGTTATCTTAGCAGAAGAGTTAGGAAATGGACGTATCTTATCAATTGATAATCGAGATTTTAATACCTATCGCTGGAAAAATAAAAAACCCTTTATTAATCTTTTCTCAAATTTCTAGTTAATCAGTAGTCCGTAGAGTGTAGGGTGCGTTAGGCGGCTATCAATTTAGTCAAAAAACCAAAATTAATAATTCGCCGTAACGCACCACCTCTATTATTAAATTGGTGCGTTACGCTATTGAAGGGCGCACCCTACGGCTCTTCTGGTTTTCGTGTGTTAATTTTTGTTATGAATTAAAGCAAGAAAACAGCTTAAGTCGAAGATGTTCAAAATTGGTAAATCCATA
>NZ_JADBRW010000168.1:0-6404 GCF_020247025.1 Microcystis sp. M109S1 | reverse complement strand
TTACTCTGTTCTGGTCTTATGGTCGCTCTACAGACTGACACCGCAAGTCCTGCGGCCAAAATGTTTTTACTGGCGTTAATATCTCGGTCATGGTGAGTCCCACAGTCTGGACAGTCCCATTCTCGAACATTTAACGGCATTTTCTCAGCTAATCCCGTGATTGAGGGATTGTTATCCTTATCCCCCAGCGAATCTAGCCGTTTATTAATCGAATCCGCCCGCGAGGAGCTATTTGAGCGTTTTCACGATATAACCCCCCAGTAGATGGGAGCGCCAGAGCAGTAACCAGTCAACAGTCAACAGTCAACAATGAAATATGATTTGCCGATCACTGATGACTGGTTACTGATCACTGATCACTGAATTTACCGTTTAGCGGCAACAATGGCAAAAACGGTGGTATGGGGATCGTCTTTTAAAGTCACCCCTTCTGGCATTTTCAAATCACCCACGAGCAGGGATTGCCCCACACCGATCTCCGAAACATCAAATTCGATCACTTCCGGGATATTATCGGCAATACAGGAGACATTAACTTCGTTGACGAACTGTTCGATTAAACCGCCCTGTTTAGTTCCGATCGCTTCTCCCATGGCTTTAATCGGAACAACGATATCGAGCTTACCGTGGGCAGATACTGAGAAGAAACTGAGGTGATAGAGATTTCTTTTCCAAGGATGAGATTGTACCTCTTGGATCAAAGCTTTTCCCGTCCAGGGCATTTCGGGAACATTCACATCCACCAAGGTATTATTTACCGAGGCCTTTTTGAGCAGGGTTAAGGCCGCTTTTTCTCCCACCACGAGGGAAACCGATTCCGTGCCGCTGTGGCCGTAGAGAACCGCCGGGATCAAACCCTGACGACGTAGGGCCCTGGGGTTAATATTTTCGGGTCTTTTTTGACATTCAACGCTAACTTGCATAGTTGACTAATCCTCTTTGGCAATGATTTAAAATTCGTAATTATCCCAAGGCGAGCCATTTTCGTCCAAAAGAGCGCGTTTTGGCCCGTGAATGGGGTCTTCAACGATAATAGTTTGGTCGCGACTAGCTCCTAGGGAGATAATCGCGATCGGTACTTCCATGATCGCCCCCAGGAATTTTAGATAATCGAGGGCCTGTTTGGGCAGGTCTTCCAGACTGCGACAATCACTGGTGGGTTGTTGCCACCCCGGCATCGTTCGGTAAATCGGTTGACAACGGGCGAATTCCCCGGCACTGCTGGGTAAATGGCGACAGGTTTGGCCGTCCAATTGGTAGGCGACACAGACTTTGATTTCCTCTAGGGTATCGAGAACATCTAACTTGGTGATCGCTAGACAGTCTAAACCATTGATTCGCACCGCGTAACGACCGATAACCGCATCAAACCAACCGCAACGACGACGACGGCCGGTGGTGGTCCCGAATTCCGCCCCACGATCGCACAATAACTGCTCGATCTCCCCCTCTAATTCCGTGGGAAATGGACCTTCGCCTACCCTAGTGGTGTAAGCTTTAGCCACACCGATCACTCGATCGATTACCGTCGGACCGATGCCAGAACCCACACAAGCACCGCCGGCGATCGGATTGGAGGAGGTAACGTAGGGATAGGTTCCGTGATCGAGGTCGAGTAAGGTTCCTTGGGCCCCTTCAAAGAGAATATTCTGACGCTTGCGGATTGCTTCGTAGATTTTTAAGGAACTATCGACCACATGGGGACGCAGTTTCTCGGCATATTCTAGATATTCCTCGATCACCGTCTTCGCATCTAAAGGCGGTAAGTTATATAACTTTTCTAAAATGACGTTTTTATAATTGATCGTCCATTCTAGTTTTTGCCGCAGATTCTCGGTATTCATCAAGTCGATGACTCGAATGCCGATGCGCTCGGATTTGTCGGCATAGGTGGGGCCGATACCCCTTCCCGTGGTGCCGATTTTATATTTACCCCGTTTTTCCTCGGATGCTTGATCGAGCAGCCGATGATAGGGCATAGTGACATGAGCCGTTTGCGAGATATAGAGATTGTCGGTGGTGACATTGAGGGCGTGTAATTGCGCCATCTCTTTGAGTAACACCGAGGGATCTATGACTGTTCCCGAGCCGATTATACATTCCGTATCTGGGTAGAGAATCCCAGAGGGAATTAGATGGAGTTTGAACGTTTGATCCTCGACGACGACGGTATGACCCGCATTTACGCCACCTTGAGAACGCACCACTACATCCGCCGATCGACTCAGCAGATCCGTGATTTTTCCTTTTCCTTCGTCGCCCCACTGAGCGCCGATTACAATAACGTTAGCCAAGGTATTTTAGTCTAGCTAAAGTTCACACAAACTACTATTATCCCTCTTGGCGAATACAACTGTCAAGTTATCTCTCTTAGCTAATTGTAGGGAGAAGGCGAGGGTAAAACTCGCCTATTTTCAGGGTTTATTGACCTTCCCGACTGATTTGACGCTCGATAGTTTCGATAGCGGCATTTAATCCCGCTAGACGGGTTTCGAGGTCATCGCGCATCCATTTGAGGAATGTTAATTTACGCTCTTGACATTCTTGGCGGGAAGTGCTGCCACAAGTGTTGAAGAAGAAGGGAAACATAGACTAAGGGGCCTGCTATAACTCTACGTCTCCTATCTTGACGAAAATTTTCAAAAAAGTCTAATCGTTAAGTCGCCATAATAACCACAGACCTAACCCAAAACCGAAAAAATTAGGCAGCCAGGCAGCTAGGAAGGGGGAGAGGGTGGCGGTTAGTCCCAAGCTACCCACTAAGAAGTTGAAAAGATAATAGAGAAAAACAATAGCGACACTGAGACCGAAACTGGTTCCCCGACCGATTCTTTGCGGTAGAGAACCCAAGGCACAACCTATGGTAGCAAAGACGATACAGACAAAGGGAAAGGCGATTTTTTGCTGGATTCGCACTTGAAAAAACCTGACTCTCTTATCATCGCCACTGAGTTTGAGCAGTTGTACATATTCGATCGCCTGTGGTATGTTCATCTCGTAGGGATCGCGGCTTTGACGAGCAAAATCGAAAGCGGAGCGAGATAAAGCGATTTTTTCGGCTTTAAAGGGGATAACTTGGCTATAGGAGGCGTTAGGGGGGGTTAATTCATAGATAATGCCGTTAAAAAAGTCCCAGACGTTATCGACGGCATTCCAACGGGCCGAATCGGCGATAATAATTTGATTTAATTCTTGTTTTAGCCAACGGATAACGGTGACGGTTTTCATCTTTTCCCCGTCAAATTGTTCGGCATAAAATAAACTTCTTAAATTGCGATTAATCGCACCATTTTCTAGGGTTTTTATTTCATAATCGGGATAATAAAAATCTTTATTTTTCCAAAAACTTGCTTCTTTATTAATTTTCTGCACTAAAATTTCTGTGGCTCGATAATTAGCATTGGGAACCACATATTCATTTAATAAAAATGTCACAACTGTAACTATTAAACTCAGGCAAAAAGTGGGTATAAAAAGACGATAAAGAGTGACTCCACAGCTTTGCAGGGCAACGGTTTCACTATCACTACTTAAACGACCGTAGGTGATTAAAGTGGCCAGCAAAAGAGAAACTGGTAGGGAATAAGTGACAAATTCTGGCACTTTTAACAGGAGAATTTCTAGGGCCGAAGCGAGGGGTAGATTCGCATCAACTACCTGATTAGCTAAATCGGAAAGATTCCCGATCGCTACTCCCAAAGAGGCAAATAAACCAACACTAAATAAAAATGGGGGTAGTAGTTGGCTGATCAGATAGCGATCAATGAGGGCAATACCTCTATTTACCCAGTAAGAAATCTTTTTCTTAATCATTGATTTTGGTTAACTCACTCCTATTTCATCCCATTTCCTAACCCGCAGCCGTCTTGCTTACACCTTCGGTTAGCCTATCATATTTTGTCTTTGACGAAAAACACCGCCGGAAGTTGTATGATTGCGGGGAGAGTGGACATAAGTAAGGATTTGGGCAAGTGTAGATAAGTAGTGGTGCAAAATTAATTTCTTGGTTAGGATAGGCAAAAGGCAAGAGGCACTCATGCAAGAGGTGGTTAGATATGTGTAATTAATTTTTCCTAGGTACTTAATTTTTCTGTTCCTATTCCCCGATCATCCCGAGGTGAATTATGCTGCTAAACTGGCAAACTTTTACTATTCATAAACGAGTACCTTTAAGGATTAGTCGCGGCACTACCAGCGAAAATACTAATATCTGGCTGAAAATTAGCGAGGAAAATATCGAAGGTTGGGGAGAGGCATCCCCTTTTGATATTACCAGCGAGGAGAAAAACCCCGATAAAATCCTGCAAGAATTAAACTCGATCGCTCCTATTTTACAATCTTTTCACCCCTGTCAACGCCAAGAAATTGAGAAAATTTTATGGCAAAATCAGATATCTTCGGCTACTCGTGCCGCTATTGATATGGCACTGCACGACTGGTTAGGCAAAAAAGCTCATTTACCTCTCTGGCAAATTTTTGGACTCGATCGCTCTTTGATTCCGCCAGTTTCTGTTACTATCGGTTTAAATTCTCCAGAAAATGTGCAGAAAAGGCTGTTAGATTGGCTAGAAATCGGCGATTTTAGCTTATTAAAAGTCAAATTAGGCTCACCGGACGGTATAGAAGCCGATCGAGCCATAATTCTGGCCATTAAAGAAATTGTCCCCCATTTGCCCCTAACTGTCGATGCTAATGGTGGTTGGCAATTTAGCGATGCGGTGAAAATGTGCCAATGGTTAGAGGAAAAAGGCGTTATTTATGTGGAACAACCCCTATCCGTCGGACAAGAACGAGATTTAATTGATTTATACCAAAAATCGCCCCTACCTATCTTCGTCGATGAAAGCTGTTTTTCTAGTCAAGATATCCTGAAACTGGCCGATCGAGTCCACGGCATTAATATTAAACTAATGAAAGCCGGTGGATTAGCCGAAGTGCAGAGAATGATTCATGTTGCCCAAGCTTGCCGACTGCAAATTATGTTCGGATGTTACTCTGATAGCAGTTTAGCCAATACTGCCCTAGCACATCTTGGCCCGCTTGTCAACTATCTTGACCTAGATAGTCATTTAAATTTACGCGATGATCCCTTCACGGGATTAAGCTTAGAAAAGGGACGTTTACAACCAAATAATTCACCCGGTTTGGGTGTTAGTTTACGGATAAAAGATGACTAATTATTTGACTCCTGACAAGAAAGTAGCGATTCTTCTCCACGAAGGAATCAAAGGAACTCGCGGCAAAACCGGATTAAGTTATCTGCGTTACGGGAAAGCGCAGGTAGTGGCGATTATTGACGCAGAAAGCGCCGGCAGCACCTTAAAAGAAGTGGCCGGAATCGATCGCCCCTTGCCGATTGTTGCTAGTGTTAAGGAAGCTTTAACCTATCATCCCGATACTCTGTTAATTGGCATCGCACCCTCAGGAGGCATTTTACCCCCCCATTGGCTAGAAGAAATTAAAGAGGGGGTAAATGCGGGGTTATCCCTCGTTAATGGTCTCCATACACCCCTAAAACCCCTTTTTCCTCAGCTTAAACCGGATCAATGGATTTGGGATATCCGTCTGGAACCCCAAGACTTAAAAATTGGGCAAGCGCGGGCGAAAAATTTAACCTGTCAGCGTATTTTAACCGTAGGCACGGATATGAGTGTGGGCAAAATGTCCACTAGCATCGAATTACATCGGGCAGCCCAAGAAAAAGGGCTAAAATCGCAATTTTTAGCCACTGGACAGGGGGGAATTATGATCGCAGGGAAAGGTGTACCCTTGGATGCAGTGCGCGTTGATTATGCCACTGGTGCGATCGAGGCTTTGGTGTTAGAATCGGCGGAAAATAACGATATTTTGTTTATTGAGGGTCAAGGCTCGCTATTACACCCCGGTTCGACTGCTACCTTGCCCTTAATGCGTGGCAGTCAACCAACGGGGTTAATTCTCGTCCATCGCGCCGGACAAATTCATATCAAGGATTTACCCGATATTCTCATCCCTCCCCTAACAGAAGTGATTAAACTCTACGAAATGACTGCCAGCGCCGGGGGAAGTTTCGGGGAGGTGAAGGTAAAAGGGATTAGTTTAAATACTTTTCATCTTAGTCCGGAGGCGGCAGTTAAAGCTATAGAAACTGTGCAGGAGGAAACGGGGTTATTTTGTACCGATGTTGTCCGTTTTGGCGGTCAAGGGTTATTATCAGTGATCAGTAAACAGTAATCAGTAATCAGTGAGCAGTGATTACACCAACCACAGTCGATGGTGCTGCGTTAAGCTTTTCCGCATTTAAGTTACATTGACAGCATTACCCTTATTTTTAAGTTTTCTACTCCATTTAATAATCAATCCCCCTTCATTTAAAAGCTGATTGACTACTTTTTCGAGTTCTTCTTTATTTTCAAATTCTCGAT
>NZ_JADBRW010000167.1:0-4879 GCF_020247025.1 Microcystis sp. M109S1 | reverse complement strand
GGCTTCTACGACTAGCATCTAACAATCCTCGACCCTTGGTTAAATTAATTATCGAAAAAATCGGGTCTAAAACCTCGCCTTTTAAGGTGAAAAGTTTTTGGAGCGGGGCATAAATCCCCGTTACAAAAACGGCCTCCTGCCTCCTGCCCCCTGCCTCCTGCCCCCTGCCTCCTGCCCCCTGCCTCCTGCCCCCTGCCTCCGTTAAAACACAGTTTACCTACAAATGGTAGAATTAAAATCGTGCTTCGCCGTCAATATCCTGGTCGGATTTCATCCCCCGCAAAGGTTGATGTCTTGTCGAAAAATTTAGCGGGGGCATTCATCCGACATTTTAGGTAATTTTTCCATCGATGTCATCTAAAAATAATCATGCGTCTCTTACACACCATGCTCCGGGTCAATAACTTGCAGGAATCTCTACAATTTTACTGCGATGTGCTAGGAATGAAGTTACTGCGCCAGAAAGACTATCCCAATGGTCAATTTACCCTCGCTTTCGTCGGTTATGGCGATGAAGCTAATCATGCTGTCATCGAACTGACCTATAATTGGGGAGTCGATCGCTATGAAGTCGGTAATGCTTACGGTCATATTGCCCTGGGGGTGGATGATATCTATAGCACCTGTGAGAAAATTAAAGCTCTTGGTGGCAATGTCACCCGGGAACCAGGCCCGATGAAACACGGTTCTACCGTGATTGCTTTTGTGGAAGATCCTAATGGCTACAAGATCGAGTTAATTCAACTAGGAACCCAAGCTGCTGCCGTGGCTACGGCTTAAATTTATTGCCATCAAAAGCTTATGACTGTTGAAATTGAACGGAAGTTTCTGGTTAAAGGGGATTCTTGGCGATCGCTTGCGACCAGCAAGTTGTATCGTCAGGGATATATTCCTACCCAAGAGGGATTGACAACTGTGCGAGTTCGTGTAGTTGGAGATCGGGGCTATTTAACCATTAAAGGCAAGACTGAGGGGATTAGTCGCCCAGAATTCGAGTATGCAATTCCCCTAGAAGATGCGGAGCTCATGTTAGAAAAACTCTGTAAAAAACCTTTAATTGAAAAGATTCGTTATCGCATTTCTCTGGATAATTTAACTTGGGAAGTTGATGAATTTTTAGGGGATAATCAAGGTTTGATTATGGCTGAAATTGAGTTAGAACAAGAGGATCAAGTCATTACTATTCCTGATTGGATCGGCGAAGAAGTCACGGGAGATGAGCGATACTACAATATCAATTTACAGGAATATCCCTATAAAATGTGGTCATTGTAGTATTAATTTCTTTCGTGGTTAACTCTGGGTGGATACGGCTTTTTCTGATTCGTTTAGCTTATTCGTTACCCGTCGGAGAACGCCATTAATAAAGCGATAACCTTCATCATCAGAATAACGTTTTGCTAATTCGATTGCTTCATTAATCGCTACTTTTTGAGGTAGATCGAGATAGAGCATTTCTGCCACGGCAATTTGGAGGATATCCCGATCGATTCTTGGTAAACGACGTAGTTGCCAATCCACTAAAGCGCCGGTTAATTCCTGTTCGATTTCCGCACGACGACGATAGACTGTACCGATTAATTCTAGGGCATATTCCCGCACTTCGTACTGACTAGATAACTGAACAATTTCGGGAAAATCTATCACGGTTCCTAAACGATTAATGGCATTGTGAGTAAGAGAAATTGCTTCTTGTACCATAGTTTGGGCGCTTTTTAGATTTGTGGCCTTAGTATCACTAGCGAGAATCCGTTCATTGCCGCGACTAATTTCGGCAGCAGCGGTTTCTAAGGTTTCTTGAATTTCCAGGGTTAAGGTTCTAACTGCGACTAAAATTAAATCGTTTAAAGTTTGCTGTTCTAGGTTTTCAGGATTGCCTTTAATCTGACTTAAACTCAAAAGGGCAAGTTCTCGAGCAATGCGACGGGGTTGTTGACGGGGAGACATAGAAGTTTAGAAGTAGAGGAAAGAAAATTATACAACTTTATTGATCGCTATTCGGTTGGGTTAATTTTTCTCGGCGATCAATCTTGACTTTCAGATCAATTCTTGACTAACTTCTATTCTAGCATAAAAGCTGCCAAGATTTAATTTTTCAGGTTTTAATTAGACAAAAGACAATATCTATCTTGAATCTCCCCTAATTTAGTCTCAGCTTCTTGAGCATTAATAGCTAATTGGGCAAACTCTAGAAAGCGTTTTAATTCCTTGCGTAATAAATTCCTTTCTACTTCCCAAGTTTCTCGATCTAAGGTCGGTGGCATAACGATCATATCAAATAAAGTGGCCTGTTTTTTATCGGGATGGGGGCGCAATATTCGCCCGCGACGCTGAATAAATTGTCGAGGATTACTACTACTAGCCAGAATGACTGCGTTTTGAATTGATGGCAGATCTACTCCCTCATCTAAACATCTAATTGCCACTAATCCTTGTAGATAACCCTCCTCAAATTGTTGGCGAATTTTTTCTCGTTCTTCTAGGGAAGTTTCTGCGGTGTAGGTAGCAACTCGATAACCTAATTGATTGCCCAATAAATGAGTAACTGCCTCTACTTGACGACGATAATTAGCAGTATAATTTTCCACATAACCATCCCCACAATAAAATAAAGTATGATCCGTATCTAAACGCTCTTGCATCAGTTGTTGTAAAGCCTGTAATTTATTACTTGCTGAACCAACTAATCGTGACCTTTGCATTAACAAAGCGGTGAGGTTTTCATTACCATTGAAATTACTATTTTTCTGCAAAGTCCAGCCGATTCTTTGGGTTAATTTTGCGTATAATAAAGCCTCACCGTCGGTTAACTCAACCAAGACTGGATAATAAAAATAATTGACTAAAGCTCCTTTACTAATAGCATCAGCTAGGGTAAATTCTGGTTGTAGAATTTGCCCAAAATAATCAAGAATAGCGTCAGTTCCTTCCTCATCAAAATATCTTTCAGGAGTAGCGGATAAAGCCAATCTTAGACCTAAAGAACGGGGTAATAATTCTTCTAATCGGGGGGAACCTAAATTATGTGCTTCATCACCAACGATTAAAGTTTTATCGGGGAAAAATTTTATTTGTGATTGAAAACCCTCGCTAATAAAAGTTGAGTTAGTAGTTAAAATAGTGACAAATTTTTGATTACCCGCTTGCACATTATATAACTCTGTGGCTAGTTGACTTTGCCATGTATGGACACTTTCGTAGGCTAAAATCGGTTTAAGATTAAATTTTTCCGCTTCTCGTTGCCATTGATTGACTAGGTGACGATAGGGGCAAATTACTAATAATACTTGCAGTTCTATCGCTTGGTAAAGTTCCATGGCAATAGCTAAAGCAGTAATAGTTTTACCGCTGCCGGTGGCCATTTTTAAAGTTCCCCGTCCCCGATTACGAAACCAACTGATAATCGCTGTATTTTGGTAGTCTCTCAATTCCAAATCGGGGGGAATTCTAGGAATACCAGAGGGATTAACTCGATAGAATCCTCGCAATTCAGCAACTTGTCTGAGCTTGCGGGAACTCAGAAAATCTCTAGTTATTTTTTCCCAATCTATCCAGCAACTATTCATAGAACCTCTTGGAAAAATCAAAAATTGTTGTTAGGGTTAGGAGTCAGGATTCGGTCGTCAGGATTCGGTCGTCAGGAGATTGTTTTTATTTAGGGTTTGCTGTTCGCAAGAGGTTTATAAGCTAAACGGCGCTTAACCTGCATGATCCAATAGCTATAACCCTTTTGGAGTCTATATCGGTGATCCGAAGTAAAAGCCGTTTAGCTTACTAAATCCTGTTTAAAAGGTATAGGGGAGCAGCGGAGCGCCGGAGCAGGGAGAAACAATCCATAGCTTGGGAGTTCATCACACTATTAAAAATAGTTTTTGTATAAGCTCAAAAATAGCAAAAAGCCAAAAAGCTAAAAGCTAAACGTTGCTACCTATACAATTGGGATGGACTAAAAAGACCATCCCACAGCTGTCAAACCACTCTTAACTGTTATCCTAGAAACCTAGGGAATGATTGAGATAATTTACCTGGTCGCTACTTCTTCTTTTTGGGGAGTATTTTGCCGAAGTTTTTCTTGATCTTTGCGACGTTTTTTAGCATAAAGTTGGATTGTCACCGCCATTAATACCACTAAAGCTACAATTAACCAAGTGGTCAAATCGAGGGGTAATTGATTCTTAAATACTGCCAAAAGGACAATAACTACCAATAACAGGGTTGGTGCTTCATTTAACGCCCGAAATTGCTGTCCCGTCCAATTACATTCCCCTTTTTCTAGCTTTTTCATGATGCGACCACAGTAGAAATGATAGAGCAGTAAAAGAGCCACAAAGGATAATTTAATATGTAACCATCCCGATTTTAAAATTTCCGGTTCTGTGGAGATTAAACCGATCGCCATGGCCACGGTGACAATCATCCCCGGTGTGGTAATGATATTGTAGAGTCGCTTCTCCATGATCTCGTATTGTGCTTTCAGAATAGCTTGTGCGGGTTCCGTTTCTGTTGCTGCCTCCCCATGATAGACAAACAAACGTACTAAATAAAATAGTCCCGCAAACCAAACAACTACCCCAATCAGGTGAAATGCTTTAAACCAATAGTAAGCCATAGTCTATATTGTGATGTGAGTCCCGAATTAATTAGTCTAAGAGTTATCCATAGTTACTAATTCTGTACGCAAACGTCGCACTTTGAATCAGCTTTGTACGCTTTGAACCGTACAGGGCTAACTACAAGTCTCTCTATCGGATTCTTGCTAAATGCAACCTCTCCGACTACCTTTCTCCCTATATTTAATGAACCATTAATATCTGCTCCATAGAGATAACCTGACGAACTTCTAAACAATCCTCTTTTAACTCTCTTGCCCAAATATTTT
>NZ_JADBRW010000166.1:0-11779 GCF_020247025.1 Microcystis sp. M109S1 | reverse complement strand
ATAAGCTATCTGATGATAGACGTAAAATCAGATTTACCGATGGATTTAAAGCAGGAGAATTTGATTTATGGTGTAGTTAAAAGACCTTAGTTTATTATTCAGAACAACAGATTAAACGGGTAAGAGTTGTTAGACGTGCCGATGGTTATTATTGCCAGTTTTTAATTGACGTAGAACGGCAAGAATACCATAAACCAACGGGACAAATAACAGGAATTGACTTAGGGTTAAAGGAATTTTATACCGATGCCCAAGGTAATACTGTAGAGAATCCACGTTATTTAAGCAAGTCAGAAAAACGACTTAAAAAAGCACAACGACGATTATCCAAAAAGTTTCGTCAAGGAAAGAAACAGTCTAAAAACTATCACAAGCAACGGATAAAAGTAGCTAGGCTTCATCTTAAAGTGTCAAGACAACGTAAAGACAAAGCAATTAAAGACGCTTTGGCGTTAGTCCAGTCTAATGCTCTGGTAGTCTATGAAGCTTTAAAGGTAAGAAACTTAGTCAAAAACCGTAAGCTGTCTAAGTCTATTTCTGATGCTTCTTGGTATCAATTCACCGAATGGTTTGAATTTTTTGCCAAGATTTATCGGATTGTTTGTGTTGCTGTTCCTCCCCATTTTACTAGCCAAGATTGTTCGGTTTGTGGAACAAGAGTTCAAAAAACATTAAGTACTAGAACTCATCAATGTCCTAATTGTCAAACAGTCTTAGATAGGGATCATAATGCAGCAATAAATATTCTAAAAAAAGGGTTACAATATTTGGGAAATCATCTCAACGGTACTGTTGGGCAAACAGAAACAGACCCAAACGCCTTGGGAGAGTCCGGTCTCTGGATTCTTAATGGAGACATTGAGAATCTAGGCTGTCTCGTTGAACAAGGAATTTCCGATAGTGATAGGTCAAGAATCCCCCGTCACAGCGTAGCTTGACGGTGGGAGTATGTCAACAGCTTAAATCAGGTCGAGGTTAGGGAAAAATGAGGATTTTAGTGTTAGCGTGGGAATTTCCACCGCGATTAGTGGGCGGTATCGCCCGTCATGTCGCTGAACTCTATCCCGAAATCGTCAAACTCGGTCATGAAGTCCATTTAATCACGATCGAATTCGGTCATGCCCCCAGTTACGAACTGGTCGAAGGCATTCACATCCACCGCGTCCCCGTACCCCCCGGCAATGACTTTTTCCATTGGGTGGTCAACATGAATAACAGCATGGGGCAACAGGGCGGCAAACTAATCGCCGAATACGGAAAATTTGACCTTGTTCATGCCCACGATTGGTTAGTAGGGGATGCGGCCATTGCCATGAAACATCTCTTTAAAATCCCCCTGATTGCCACTATTCACGCCACGGAATACGGACGTTATAACGGACTGCACACCGACACCCAACGCTATATCGGCAGCAAAGAGGGAACCCTCGTCTATAATGCTTGGCGCATTATCGTCTGTACCGGCTATATGCGTCATGAAGTCCATCGGGCTTTGGGCGCACCCTGGGATAAAATCGATGTGGTTTATAACGGTATTCGGGCCGAGAAAAAGCAAAGAGACCCTAACTTTGATTACCGAGCTTTTCGTCGTCAATATGCCCAAGATCACGAAAAAATCGTCTATTACGTCGGGCGTATGACCTTTGAAAAGGGGGTTTCGGTGTTACTCAACGCTGCCCCAAAAGTCCTCGTCCAGACCGAGGGTCAAACTAAATTTGTCATTATCGGTGGCGGCAATACCGACAAACTCAAACAACAGGCCTGGCATCTCGGTATCTGGCATCATTGTTATTTTACGGGCTTTATGTCCGATGAAAACCTCGATCGCTTCCAAACCGTGGCCGATTGTGCCGTTTTTCCCAGTCTTTACGAACCTTTTGGTATTGTCGCCTTGGAAAGTTTCGCCGCTAGGGTTCCCGTGGTAGTTTCCGATACCTGCGGTTTTCCCGAAGTTGTCCGTCATGGCCAAACGGGAATTGTCACCCGGGTCAATAATCCCGATTCCCTCGCTTGGGGCATTTTAGAGGTTTTAAATCATCCCGAATACGCTCAAAAATTAGTTAATCACGCCTACGAAGACCTAGAAAAACGCTTTCATTGGGCGAATTTAGCCCGTCAAACCGAGACAGTATATGGTTTGGTTGTCCAAGAACGACAACTGGTAGAATGGCGTTAATAGGGGATCAGTTTTTTGTCCGTCAGCCGTCAGCATTAGGGGTCAGTTTATATCCTAAAATAACAAAGGCACAACTTAACTTCTCTAACTATGACTATGAAAGCAGCTGAAATTATGACCACGGAGGTGGCCAAGATTAAAGGTTCTGAAACCGTTGCCAAAGCAGTACAATTGATGAGAGAAAAGAACATTAGAACTCTCATTGTTGATCGCCGTCACGATGAAGATGCTTACGGAATTATCACTGAAACCGATATTGTCTATAAAGTCGTCGCTTTCGGTCAAGATCCGCAAAAAGTGCGAGTCTATGAAGTGATGAGCAAACCCTGCATCGTGATTAATCCCGACCTCGGGGTTGAATATGTAGCTCGCTTATTTGCTAATACCGGTATTCGTTTCGCACCGGTAATTAAAGGTGATTTACTCGGTGTTATATCTGTTAGTGACATCCTCCATAAAGGTAACGCCGTCGAAAAGCCCCGCAGTTTTGATTTAGAAGCGGAGATTATCAAAGCTAGAGATATTGCCCGGGCAGTATGTGCTGAAAAAGGGGGAAATTCTCCCGATTGTGCCGCAGCTTGGGATGTTGTTGAGGAATTACAGGCAGAATTGGCACACCAACGCGCTAAAAAACCGGAAAAAACCTATTTTGAGGAATACTGTCAAGAAAATCCCGATGCTTTTGAAGCTCGTATTTATGACACCTAATCTCCATGGGTTTGAGGTATCGGAGAATACCTCAAACGTTTTAATCCGGCAAAAGTAGTGTATAAAGGTTTTATTTACTAATAATCGAGGAAAAACTATGGCTGATCTATTTGTCATCGCCTATGAGGACGAATTTAAAGCAGAAGAAGTTCGTTTAACTTTGGCTAAACTGCAACAGGAACATCTCATCGGGAGCATCTCACCTTTGTAACCCCTAAATCAGGTTTTTATGTCAAGCTATTTTGAAAGCCTTGCTAGAAACCAGTTTTATGGATAAGTATAATTACTCACTTGCATAAATGAGATGCTCCCCATCTCATCGAGTTAGAAGATGCTGCCGTAGTGGTTAAAAACAAAGATGGCCAGATTAAACTCAAGCAAGCGGTCAATTTAACGGCAGCAGGAGCCGCTAGTGGCAGTTTCTGGGGATTATTAATCGGAATGCTCTTTTTATCCCCTTTATTAGGGGCTGTCCTCGGTGCTGCTGGTGGCGCTTTGGGAGGTGCTTTAACTGATATCGGTGTGGATGACAATTTTATGCGGGAATTGGGAGAAACCATGCAGCCAGGTACATCTGCTCTCTTTGTTCTCGTCCAAAAAGTTACCCCCGATAAGGTCCTCGATGAAGTGGCCCCCTACGGAGGTAAAGTGTTACGCACTTCTTTGACCAAAACCGACGAAGCTGAATTACAGAAAATTCTCGACCAAAGAGGTGTTAAACCCGAAATCGTTTAGCATATTGAGCCATAAAAGCCAGAAAAAGGGAATATATTTCCCTTTTTGCTTTTTTAGGTAATTTATACTAAATCCCTTGAGTATAGGCTACATATCAGGACAGGCACTCATGCAAAAGGGGGAATAGATAATCAGTCTTTAATAACCGGATTTAGTATTATTTAACCTTCAATCCAGGCTATCACCGGGCAACCAATCTTCTATCACCTGCGCGATAGTATAGGGACAAAACTCGGGAAAAATGCTAAGGACTAAACCTGTTTGTCTGGCGGTTTCCCGACGCGCTCTGGTATATTCCTTGTCCAAAATTTGCGCGGGATAACTGCTTAAACTGGGACTATCCTCTAACTTACGACGAATTTGCGATCGCCCATCATTGATGAAATCCAACCAACGGTGAAGTTAACTGGCTGGCGACAACACTGCTTAGGCTTGGCATGGATCATCTGCTGGAGGATGCAATCCAGTTTGTGTCCAAAAACGTCTTGTTTCTCGAATGGAATCGTTTTCTGGATAACGGTTATCATTCAAATCAAGCCGAAGACAAGTTGCACGACCAATCGGCGTAGTTCCTTCTATAACAACGCCTTGACTTAGCCAAACGAAATGATCTTCCCACTTTTGTTTGCGAGGATTGAACATAGGAACAATCTCCTGAGTATCTGGATCAATGCCAGCTACAAAGTTGTATCGCCTCTCATTGCAACGACGACAGGCAAGTGCGAGATTATCAAGTTCATCAGAACCACCCAAAGATTTTGGAATGACATGATCAACGGTAAATCGATTAGCACTCAGTCGCTCCGGTGAATGACAATACTCACAGATGTATTTAGCCCGTTCTCGAATTGCTTGCTTAAGTTCATGACTGATTGACATTTTGAGCAGCAAGCATCGCATTAATATGGGTAAAAATTCGATCTAACTCCCCAATTGCATCTAACTCAGCAATTTCATCAGGAGTAATTTGATCAGTTTTTTTCTTTTCCAACAAGCTTTCCATTCGCAGTTGAAGGGATTCACTGAATTTGAATAAGCTCCAGTTACCCAGGTTTTCCAGCTGGATTTCATGAATTAGAGAAGATGGCTTGTTAAGAGTTGTAACCACTTGACCTCTATTGTGCTTTCTATAAAGAGAATAATCCTCGTGACCGATATATAGTATAACGCGCTCCAATCAAGGCCGGATAAGGTTTTACAGTTCTTCTATTTGATAGCCTTGGCTCTTGGCAATTTCAAGGATTGGACTAATGTTATCAATTCCCCACTGGTTGCAAACGGCAATGGTTTCGCCCTCTCCAGTTTTGAGTAATTGTTCCTCATTTAAGAAATAGCGTTTTGCGCCTCCTTTAGACTCTGCTTTTTCTAGCAGAGCTACAACACCAAAATTCCGACAAATCGCATCAGGAAAAACTTGACGTAATTGCTCAAAGGTTGTATTCGGGTGAGTCTGGAGATAATGAGCAACGATAGCCAGGACAAGCTGGCGCTTATTATAGTCTTTCCCAAGAAACTGATATTTTGTCTTGTCTTTGCTAGAACTGGCAGCAGCTCGTTGAGCCGATGCTTGCTCTCGCACTTTCACCTGATATTCCTCCGCTTCTGGCAAGGGGATTATCTGCTCAATATCAAGCAGAAGCTCTTCACCAAGTCTATAAGGCTGTAGACGAACGCAGCGAATATCACTATCGCGCTTATTGAGCCACATCACTGATGTAGTCAGTTCTTTAGAAAAATTAGCAGCGGCGAGGACGATTCTGACATCTTTGGGAAATTGTTCTTCCAAGGAATCACTCCAACCCAAAAAATTGAGGATTTCTTCTTCAGCGCTTTTATCAATGCAGCGTTTGTCTAGATATTGCTGGTGGATTTCAACAGCCCTTTTGAAGGTTAGTGTAGAAACCATAGCAGCGTAACGCAGCGCTTGCAATTCCATATGAGCGCCTGTTTCATCTCTTTTAAGTTCGACAACTACCAAATTTGCTTGCTTATCAATGCCGAGCAGGTCAATCCTTCTAGCTCCCTCAGTCCACTCTGAGAACTCTTCAGCAATAACCAATGTATCCGGAGAGATGACCGTAATTTTATCCCTTAACGCCGCTTGAAGATCATGACGCTCTTGAATCCCTTCTGCTCCAAACTGAGTGCTCTTAACCTCAGTAAGTTGCTTGTCCTTAAAAGTGTAGATGGGCATAGGCTCTACTAAAGATAGAAAACTGCTGCTATTGAGGGGCAGGACGAAAGCCAGCTAACTACATATTATACGAAAACTTTCTATATAACACTCTCTGGGGTAACGATGTGGGTCAACTTTCTGTATATCACCCTGTCATACAACATATATACTAATTTGTCAATAGGTAGTAATATTTAATCTGCTTATAGAACCTATTTGGTATCTCTCTTGTGACGCTTCACGGGTAAGAATTACAGGTATTTTGGCTAATTCGCTCTAATCCATACTGGGTAATGATTTTGGGAAAGATACCAAATGGACTCTATAGAGAAAGACATTGCTGCGATATTTGTCAATTGTTTTCGATCTAGAGCGAACTAATCAATTAAGTCTTTTGCCAGATAAGAATTTAGTCGATTTATGCCGCCCGATCGAACCATACCAAGTAACGAAGAACCGTTATAGCTTTGGTGCTTGAGCAAATACGTTCACCGAGAATCACTTTAGTTAGAGTGAGATAAGATTAACTCTTAATTCCTCACCCTAACTACTAGGAAAAACCGGCAATTAAATTACGCACCTTGCCGTAATTTATCCAAAACCGATCGATCTTCTAGAGTAGAAGTATCACCAGAAA
Source organism: Microcystis sp. M109S1 (assembly GCF_020247025.1). Taxonomy (NCBI): domain Bacteria; kingdom Bacillati; phylum Cyanobacteriota; class Cyanophyceae; order Chroococcales; family Microcystaceae; genus Microcystis; species Microcystis sp. M109S1. The sequence goes on along the minus strand of NZ_JADBRW010000166.1, from coordinate 5,347 downwards.
TCTCTTGACCTGATGCTAAAGTTCGCAAGAGACGACGCATAATTTTACCCGATCGCGTTTTTGGCAGCACATCGGTAAAACGGATTTCTCCCGGTCGAGCAATAATGCCAATTTCCTTGACAACGTGATCCTTTAATGCTTTCGCTAACTCCGGACTCGCTTCATAATGCCCCTCGAGAGTCACAAAAGCATAGACTTCTTCCCCTTTAATTTCATCCGGTCGTCCCACTACAGCCGCCTCCGCTACCGCGGGATGAGATACTAAAGCTGATTCGATCTCCATTGTCCCTAAACGGTGGCCAGAAACGCTCATCACGTCATCGACGCGCCCCATTACCCAGAAATAACCGTCTTCGTCCTGACGACTACCATCCCCGGCAAAATAGAGATATTGGCCATTTTTGGGGGCGATATGTTCCCAGTAGGTATTGCGGAAGCGATCGGGATTTTTATAGACTGTTCGCATCATACCGGGCCAGGGATATTTGACCACCAGATAACCCCCCTCATTCGCGTGGGTGGGATTGCCCTCTAAGTCCACCACTTCGGCCATAATACCGGGAAAAGGTAGGGTTGCTGACCCCGGTTTGGTGGCAATTGCCCCGGGTAAGGGAGTAATCATAATTCCCCCGGTTTCCGTTTGCCACCAAGTATCGACAATCGGACATTTTTCTTTACCGATAACTCGGTGATACCACATCCACGCTTCTGGGTTAATCGGTTCTCCCACAGTTCCCAGTAAGCGCAAAGAGGATAAATCCCGGCTATTGGGGATGTCTTCCCCCATTTTGATAAAAGCGCGGATAGCAGTGGGGGCAGTATAAAAGATATTAACGCGATATTTCTCAATTACATCCCAAAAACAGCCTAAATTAGAGGGACGGGGAACCCCTTCATACATTACCGTGGTTGCACCATTGGAGAGAGGTCCGTAAACGATATAACTATGGCCGGTAATCCAACCCACATCGGCAGTACACCAGTAAACATCGGTGTCTTTCAGGTCAAAAATCCATTTGCTGGTGATATGGGTGTAGAGATTATAACCGCCGGTGGTGTGGACGACTCCTTTCGGTTTGCCGGTGGAACCACTGGTGTAGAGGATAAATAACATATCTTCGCTATCCATCGGTTCGGCCGGACAATTAGCAGATACCTGTTTTTGTAGATCATGCCACCAGTAATCGCGATCAGCAACCATATTGATGGGTTCCTTGCTGCGCTGGACAACGAGAACTTTTTCCACACTGGGGGCACTATTATCGGCTAGAGCCAGATCTACCTGTTCCTTGAGGGCAACGACTTTATCCTTGCGGAAACCACCATCGGCAGTGATTACCACCTTAGCGGCCGCATCATTAAGACGATCGCGCAAAGCATCGGCACTAAATCCCCCAAAAACTACACTGTGGGGCGCGCCAATTCTGGCACAGGCTAACATGGCGATGGCTGCTTCGGGAATCATCGGCATATAAATTCCGACCACATCGCCTTTTTTTACGCCTAATTCCTTTAAAGCGTTGGCAAATTGGCACACTTCTCGGTGTAGCTGTTCGTAGGTAATGGTGCGGCTGTCTCCCGGTTCTCCTTCCCAAATAATGGCAGCTTTATTGCGTCTCCATGTCGTGAGATGTCTGTCAATACAGTTGTAACAAATATTAATCTTGCCGTTGACGAACCATTTAGCAAAGGGGGGCTGCCAGTCAAGAATCTCTGACCATTTTTCAAACCAATGTAATTCTTTTTCGGCTAATTGGGCCCAAAAAGCCGGGGGATCGGCCTTGGCTTTGGCGTAGAGTTGCTGGTATTCTTCAAAGCTTTTAATTGTGGCATTCTGAGCAAATTCGGCACTGGGAGGAAACAGCCGATTTTCCTGTAGGATCGATTCGATCGCTATTTCTGTCATACTGGCAAACGAAATAAATTATCTTGCGATCCAGATTACCTTTTTCGGTTCCCCCCGTAACCTTGGCAAGCAATTCTTTAAGGCTATTTTAGGATTACTCGATCCCCAACTAGCGATCGCCATTTGGCCCCAAGTGTTACAGAGTTTAAAGTTATGTCACCGATCGAGCGATGAACAGATCGCTGTAAGGTAAACTAACCGATAAACCCGAAATTTAACATGGAGAACACTCGGTAAGGAGTCATAATTCAATGTCTCATAGCGTTAAAATTTACGATACCTGTATCGGTTGCACCCAATGCGTTCGGGCTTGTCCCCTCGACGTGCTGGAAATGGTTCCCTGGGATGGCTGTAAAGCTGCCCAGATTGCCTCCTCCCCCCGCACTGAAGACTGTGTTGGTTGTAAACGTTGCGAAACGGCTTGTCCGACGGATTTCCTAAGTATTCGGGTTTATCTCGGAGCAGAAACCACCCGCAGTATGGGTCTAGCCTACTAGGCCCGGCAATCATTCTGTGTTTAATATTTAGCGAAAACTAATCTTGTTAAGAGGACTAACCTGTCCTCTTTTTTTGTTATACTCCCGTCGCTAGTTAGGCCGGGCTGAATAAATCTAAAAACCTTGTTGGATAAGGCTTTTAGACTTTTCCCCCCCAAAAAGTGCCGCCCCTTGGAGTGATTGGGAGGAAAATTCAGCTACTTTTTCCCTGAAAATTGGTAAAACCCATCCCCCATCCCCCATCCCCCATCCCCCAACCCCCAACCCCCAACCCCCAACCCCCACCGAAAAACTTTTTCAGCAAACCCTAGTTAGGTAATTCCCCAAAAAGTTGACGATATTTTTGCAGTTTTGCCTCCATTTCTACTAACTGCTGATTGGCCTGTTCTGCCCGTTGGCGTTCATTTTCAGCCCGTTGGCGTTCATTTTCAGCCCGTTGCTTTTCCTGTTCCAGTAGTTGATTAATTTCGCTGTAGGACGAGAATTGAGTACCATCAGGACGATAAATTTTTAACTCGTCGGTTAAGTCAAAACGAATGCCTAAACGGGGACTCACCCAATTATTAACCTCACTAACACTGTCTAAACTGTCACCAATTCGCTGCCAAGCTTCTAGACTATTATCATCGGGATTATAGACGTAGTATTCTTGGACTCCATAGCGATCATAAAATAGCAATTTTTTGGCCATTTCGATGGAGGTATTACTGGGAGAAAGAATCTCAAAGACGACTTGAGGAGCAAGATTATCTTCTTGCCATTGTTTGTAGGAACCTCGATCGCCTTTCGGTCTGCCAAATACTACCATCGTATCAGGAGCAGCGGCAATTTTCGGCTGGCCTTGCACGGGATACCATAACAGATCCCCCGCTACAAATACCTGGGGATCATCGATATATAACCAGTCGAGATTCTGCTTAATCGTTACTATCCAGTGAAATTGTTTAGTATTATCTGCCATCGGTTTACCGTCGCTCTCAGGATAGATAATCTCGGTTTTGTTAACTTGACTAACCATGGGGAATACCTGCCGAACTCATTGGGCTATTTTTATTATATAATAACTTTAAACTAAGTAAGGAAAAAACTCACCTTGATTTTAGAAATACAACAGGTTAATTTAGCGGTAAGACGAGGAAGTGCTTATCTATTAGAAGATATTACTTTTAGCGTCAAGCAAGGAGAAAATTTAGCTATTGTCGGAGCATCTGGGGCAGGAAAAACGACTATTTTGCGCTTGTTAAATCGTTTGCAAGAACCCAGCACGGGAAATATTTATTTTCAAGGTAAATCGATTAAGGAAATACCAGTTATTTCCCTGCGACAACAGATAGTTTTATTGCTCCAAGAATCGAAGTTATTAGGAATGACTGTTCGAGATGCCCTCGCTTATCCTTTGCAATTTAAAAAACTTACCCCTGCTGAAATTAATCAGAGAATTGACCGTTGGACATCCCTATTAAAAATTCCCGAACAGTGGTTTGAACGCGGGGAGTTAGAATTATCTTTAGGACAAAGACAATTGGTGGCAATTACCAGAGCCTTGCTGTTAGAACCGAGCATACTGTTATTAGATGAACCCACCTCTGCCCTGGATACAGGCACGGCCAGTAGGTTATTAGAAGTATTAAATAATCAAAGTTCAATGACGATAATTATGGTCAATCATCAACTGGATTTTTTAGAGGAATTTGCCGAGCGAGTCATTTATCTAGAAGCGGGAAAAATCAGGTCAGATTGCCTCGCCAATCAATTAGATTGGTTAGGGCTAAAAACTCAGTTAATTGATTTAGAAAAATCTCGACAAAGTGACCACTGGTAAGATTAACTTAAAATTGCTGCGCCCTGCTGAAAAACTAATAATTCTCCTGAATTAATCGCTGTCCAAACTTCATTATCAGTTAAGGGTGTAGTGGCAATAATTGCCACTTGATCGCCCGGACGAGCTAAAGCTTGAAAATCAACGCTCACATCTTCATCGATTAAATGAGCGGCGGCAAAGGGATACTGACGAATCAGATAACTTAATTTTGTCGAACAATGGGCAAAAAAATGTTCACCATCGGATAAAAGATAATTAAAAATTCCTTGACAAGCGATAGAGTTTGTGATAGTTTTTAGGACTTGATAAAGTTGTTCTAGGGAAGGTTTGCCCTGGGGAAAAGTCTCTCGCAGGGTATTAAGAATTAAACAGAAAGCTTTTTCTGAATCCGTGTCCCCAACTGGTTGATAAAAATCTCCCGCAGCCGGTGAGAAATTTTCTAAATGACCATTATGGGCAAAAACCCAATATTTTCCCCACAATTCACGCCGAAAAGGATGACAGTTTTCTAGTTTAATTTCTCCTTGGGTGGCTTTGCGAATATGGGCGATAACATTGGTAGAATGGATGGGATAGTTTTTAATTAATGCCGCAATGGGAGAAGCGATCGAGGGTTTAACATCAATAAAAGTTCGACAACCTAAACCCTCAAAAAAAGCGATTCCCCAACCGTCTCGATGTTCGTCGGTTTTTCCCCCCCGCGCACAAAATCCCTCGAAGGAAAAACAGATAAGCTAAACGGCGCTTAACCTGCATGATCCAATAGCTATAACCCTTTTGGAGTCTATATCGGTGATCCGAAGTAAAAGCCGTTTAGCTTATCCGTGGGGACATTACAATTCATGCCTAGAAGTTGATCGAAAATTTGGGTACAAGCCCCGCCATGCCCGCGCAGGGTCGGGCGGCTTTAAATAAATATGTATTGTCAACTTAAAGAATTTTGTGCTAAAATATTGATACTCAGTCAAGCAGTGTCAAAACGTTTGTACTAGAATACAAAGTTAAGCCAAAACCTAATCAGATAGAAGCCATTAATGAAGCAATACGGACAACCCAATTTGTTCGGAATAAAGTTCTGCGTTATTGGATGGATAATCAGGGTGTTGGCAAAACAGAGTTATT
>NZ_JADBRW010000165.1:0-5162 GCF_020247025.1 Microcystis sp. M109S1 | reverse complement strand
TTAATCGAGCCGTAGGTTGGGTTGAGCTATCATTATTGCTCAGGTATTACCAATCGGCTCAAAAGGCGAAACCCAACAAAAATTGTGAAAATATTCCAGGAAGTTGTTGGGTTTCCTTGCGTCAACCCAACCTACGAGTCTGGCATAATTAAGACAATTAGAGCAACAATTATTTGACAGAGCCAGCGAATTTGATTATGGCTTGGTTTTCTAGAGGTTTTTTGACCATAGATCAAAGCAGAATTGTCCCTCACTATTCTCACACAAAAATCTGGTGGGAAAATTAAGCTATCGCCGACTGTAATTCCGGGCGACTGTACCAACTCCAGGGACCATCTAAAACTGGTTTAATATTCAGTTCCTTGCGCCATTGATCTAAGGGTTTTTCCCAGCCTTCCTCCCACTTGATCGGGAATAGGGGTTTAGCGTTACGGCCGATGGTAATTCCCTGGGAAATTAGCTCGAATTTGTAACCGAGAGTTTTATTTAAATCGGCATCACTTTCCACCTCATTTAACAGAGTATCACTGGTAAAAAAAGTCATCAGTAAAGAGAGTATATCGATGAGGAGAAAAGTAGGATAACGAGTTTGAGCGACCGTCACAGAAATTACTCCCAATTCTCCAAGAGTATCTAAACTAAATCCGGTGAGAATGTGATGGATATCGTGGGTTTTATCAACGCGAAAACCAATATAGTCGGCATCGGAATCAAATTGCTTGCGTTGGGGATAAAATTGCGGATCATAGCCCAAAGTGTGCATAATTGTGCCGTAAGTCCAACCGAGAGAACCTTTCGGCATTTTTAACATTGCTTCAATATCGTAGGGGTTGCCGATGTATCTTTCTTGCACTAATTGCGCGGAAGCTGGTTCTTGCAGAACTGCTTTTACACATAACTCCATCGGGCGACTATTAACCAATCGGCGCTCGATTTCCCAGACATTAGCCGTATCTTTGCCTCCCCCAGCCGCCAGATCAACAAATTCCAGAAATCGCTGCAAATTTTCGGGTGTGGCTAATTGATTGATGTATCTGTAACTCATGGGATTCTCCTAATCGCTAGATAAATTTACAGGAATAATAGAACAAGCGTATTAATAACGTAGGGGTCCACCGTAACCACCGTATAAACCGACTCCGCGGGTACCGGCCCCCACCCCGTAAAAGCCAGGACCGACACCACCACCAACACCAATCCAATCGATAAATAGGGAAGTTGCCCCGCCGGCCTTGGGTAGAGTCCCTTCGATTAGCTTGTAGCTATAAATCAAGTCCTTGCCATCGATGACGGGATTGCTAATCTCGACGACAACTATAGTATTGTCTTGACGACCAGGTTCGTAGACTGAGAGGGTCGCATTGGGGGGATCGTTAGCAAAATTATCTTTTCCCGCCCGGGCTGTCCACTCATCCATATAGGCGGCCATGGTCAGATTACCAGCAATCCGGTTCGGGCGATCGGAAAAGTATAATGTCTGTTTGTTGACGTTCACCAAGCGAATTGTTTTTGTGACGGGATCTACCTGAATATCTTCTGCCGTTTGCACGAACATTAACTGCACTTTTTCTTGAGCAGGAGTAGTCTGGGCTACAGAAATATTGGGCATCCCCCAGCTAGTGATTGCCATGGCCGCTACTCCCAGAAAAAGTGTATAACGAAAACGCTTCAGGGATTTGGTCAATTGCTCAGAATTTCTCATGATTGCTCTCCTTAATACCCAGTTTAAATATACAACAGCTTATTTGATATTTTCAGTAATTTTCTTAGCTAACTATTTAGACTAATTAGCAATTTGCTATGATGGCAGTTTAGGAACGATCTGATCGACAAAAATATTAATCAAACCTGTCACCATAAATTGTACTCCGATCGCCGCTACAAATAGCCCCATAACTCGCTGAGTAATACTCAAGCCAATATCTCCCAAAAGTCTTTGTAACCATTGGCCAGCAGCGAGGATGAGAAAGACCAAAAAACTGACTAAAATTGTCATCAAAATTAGTTCAATGCCCATACCGTCACCCAGCTTTGATTCGGCTTCACTGGCATAAAGGATAACGTTAGCAATAACCCCAGGTCCTACCAATAAAGGCATAGCCATAGGAATAACAATTTGCCGATAAACTGACTTAGCTTCGCTGAGATAATCCCCTCCTCGCTCATTAATTAAAAGCTCTTTTGTCCCTCCCCCAGAACCGTTAACAATGTTGATACCGATCATCAACAAAAGCACTCCACCAGCAAGGCGAAAAGAGTCTAAGGTGACACCAAAGAATTTTAGCATTGACGTTCCGATAAACATAAAAATTAACAACAAACACAAGACAGTTAACGAGACAAATAGAGCCACGAGTCGCTGTACTTCTTGACGTTCGCGAGCGGTGTAACTAATAAATATCGGCAGCATCCCCAGAGGATTTAAGAGGGCGAATAGAGTGATGGCAAAGTTTCTAAAAAAAGACCATTCCATAGAACAAAGTTGCTAATTTAAACTCAATTTTTTTGCTTTTAACCGAGGGAAAGTCTAGATAAAACTACCAGCGCGGTTAGTTTTTGCTATAGAAAATTAAACATTGGCTCGCCAGCGATCGCGATTCCTCCCCTAAGACCGAATAAGCGAAACCGTCGATCGCAAGTCCCCTTTTCTACTGCCGGGCCATGATAATTTTCAGACGTTCCTCCTGGTCGATCAGGTGGTCATGAGCGTCCGTACCCACATCCAGTTGAACCCAACCGATCTTGCCGGTGAAACGACTGGTTTTCGAGGTATATTCCGCCGCTACGGGGGTACCGGATTCGTAGCCGATATCCGTGGTCTCGTCCGCAGAGAAAATAAAAGCCTGAGTTCGTTCTACCCGACCCGTACCCACCGGTTGACCGTCGTAGTAGAGGGTGACATTTCCCCCCCGTCCTAAACCACCGCCATCGTAGGCAAACTCCATCCGTACCTGATGCTTACCGGCCGGGATCGTCTCCGTCGCCTCGGTGACAAAACTTTGAATCCCCAGCACGTTATAGACGAACTTGGCTTTTCCGTCGTGGGTATAGACACTCCAACCACCGAAGCGGCCGCCTTGGGCGATAATCACCCCGTCCGCGCCTTCCGGGGGAATGCTCAGTTCCGCCGTCACCGAGAAGGATTTATTTTTGATGTTGATGACGCTATTTTCAGACAAACGCCCCATCCCGGCAAAGAATAATTGCGAGTTTCCCCGCACGAGGGTAGGCCGGCCAGCGGTGGCGGGATCGACCCGTTCCACTTGGCGATCGTCTAGGGGCAGTACATTATACTTAACCGCCTCGATCAGAAATTGTCGCTGTAGTTCGTGCAGTTTCTCTGGCATTTCCCGGGAGAGATCCCGAGCTTGCGTCCAATCCTTACTGCCGTCGTATAGTTCCCAGATATCATCGTCGAAAGGAACCATCGTCTGTCCAGTCATAATCCACGGGGTGCGGTGCTTGGTAATCGCACTCCAACCCTTGTAATAGATGCCCCGATTGCCAAACATCTCGAAATACTGCACATCGTGACGTTCGGGGGCGGCCGCGTCGTTAAAGGTATAAACCATACTCGTACCCTCGTAGGGACTTTGTAGGACACCGTTAACTATAGTCGGTTCGGGAATTCCCGCTACTGCCAACACCGTCGGGGCCACATCGATCAGATGACAGAACTGATGGCGAATCCCACCTTTTTCCGTGATGATTTTGGGATAACGAACAATCGTACCGTTGCGGGTCCCGCCCCAGTGAGAAGCGACCTGCTTCGTCCATTTGTAGGGGCTACTCATCGCCCAAGCCCAACCGACCGCGTAGTGATTATAGGAATCGGGCGCGCCGAAGTCATCCAGTTTCGAGAGGAGAAATTCCGGGGTTTCTAGACCCGCTAATCCGTTAAAGTTGGCCATCTCGTTAAACGCGCCCTGAAGCGTTCCCTCGGCGGATGCGCCGTTATCGCCGACGATGACGTAAACGAGCGTATCGTCGAGGATTTCTAGATTTTCTAAGGCTTGAATCACCCGTCCCACCTGATCATCGGTATGTTCCATAAAGGCGGCGTACACCTCCATCTGGCGCTCTAATACCGGCTTCAGGCGCTCGTCCATGTCATCCCAGGCGGGAATTTCGGCGTGACGGGGGGTGAGTTCGGCATTTTGGGGAATTACGTCCAGTTCTTTCTGTCGGGCAAAGGTAATCTCGCGCTGGTGATCCCAACCGTGAGCGAATTGGCCCCGATACTTGTCGATCCATTCCTTGGGGACGTGGTGGGGGGCATGGGTCGCTCCGGGGGCGAAGTACATAAAGAAAGGCTTATCGGGGGCGAGGGCTTTTTGTTGACTGACCCAAGCGATCGCTCGATCGGCCAGATCTTCGGTCAGGTGATACCCTTTCTCCGGGGTTTTCGGCGGTTTGATCGGGGTTGTTCCCTCGTACAGTGCCGGCTCCCACTGGTTATTCTCGCCACCGATAAAGCCGTAGAAATACTCGAATCCACCCCCGCCGGAGGGCCAAGCGTCAAAGGGGCCGATCGGGCTGGTTTGCCAAACCGGTACCTCGTGACACTTACCGAACTGCGCCGTGGAATAGCCGTTCAGCTTCAGGGTCAAGGCGAGGGGGGCTTTGGTGTTGGGACGAACGGAACTCTGCCCGGGGGCGGAGGTGGCGGTTTCGGTGATGTTGCCCATGCCGACCGAGTGATGATTCCTTCCGGAGAGCAAAGCCGCGCGGCTGGGAGAGCAGAGGGCAGTGGTATGAAAACGGGTATATTTTAGCCCCTGTGCCGCTAATCGCTCGAAAGTGGGGGTATTGCACGGCCCACCGAAGGCGCTGGAGGCTCCGAAGCCCACGTCATCGAGCAGCACGATCAGCACGTTGGGCGCGCCGTCCGGCGGTCGGATATCTCGAATCGGGGGATAGTCAGTGTCCGGATTCTTCGCGTCGTAGGTGATTAGACCGAAGGTGGTCAAGTCGGGAATCGGTAGAATTTGGCGTTGGATCGGCTTATCTTGGGACATCGTTCATCGAAAATTTTGGGTCTGAAACCCCGTCGTTCTACGACGGCTTTACCGTTAAATACTAGCGCATTTACCAAATATATGCTAGAATGTGAGACATGGAAAAAGCCTATTCGTTTCGATTTTACCCCACACCCGAACAAG
>NZ_JADBRW010000164.1:0-5175 GCF_020247025.1 Microcystis sp. M109S1 | reverse complement strand
GTCAGTCTGTAGAGCGACCATAAGACCAGAACAGATTTACTCTGTTAAGGCAGGTGCGGAACCCCGCAAGGGAAAGAAGCAGAAACCTAAATCGTGAGGTTTGGGAATCACCGTCCGTTTACGGCGGTGAGGATGTCAATTTAAAGGATTATGGCCGAAATTCTCGGATCACTTGCCAAACCCTTAATACCTCTGCCACTGTCCATGCTTGGGCAAAAGCACCTCTAGGGGTAAAAGGGGCATTGCCATCGAAAATTTCACTTAAATTACCGATACAGCTATCCCGAAGATGGTCGATCATCGGTGTTAAAAAACTCTCAGCTAGAATGGGATCGCGATAGACCTTCAGATGGGCCTCGATAAATGCCCCTAATAACCATCCCCAGACTGTCCCCTGATGGTAGGCACTATCTCTTTTTAAGCGATCGCCACGGTAAACGCCACGGTAATCAGGATGATCGGCATCTAGCGATCGCAAACCGCGAGAAGTCAACAATTTTAAAGCACAAATATCGACAATGCCCTTTTTCTGTGGGGAATTTAATAACTCCTCCACCGACAAAGACACGGCAAAAAGTTGATTCGGTCGTAAACTGGCATCATTACCCTTTTCCGTATCCAAAACATCGTAACAATACCCCAGAGAATCATCCCAGAAGCGAGAGAACCCTTTTAGGGTCATTTTTCTCATTTTTTCGTAATCAGTGGCATCCATGCCCAAATACTGGGCAAATTGAACCATTATTTTGAGGGCATTGAACCAAAGGACATTAATTTCTACGGGTTTGCCGATGCGGGGAGTAATCACCAGATCATCAACTTTGGCATCCATCCAAGTTAACTGTACTCCCGCTTCGCCGGCATAGATCAAACCATCGTCATCTAGGTGAATATTGTAGCGAGTACCGAGACGAAACCAAGCGATCACTTCCGTTAAAGCGGGATAAATAGTTCTGAGAAACTCAAAATCTTGGCTTTGGTTAAAATAGGAACGAATGGCTTCAAAATACCAAAGAATAGCATCGACAGCGTTATATTCGGGCATTTCTCCCCCATCGGGTAGTAAATTCGGCAATAAACCCCGGTCTAGATAACGGGAAAAGGTTAGTAAAATCTGACGGGCGATCGCAGGTCTGCCTGTAGTCAAAGTTAATCCTCTTAGGGAGATCATCGTATCGCGACCCCAATCACCAAACCAAGGATAACCCGCGATTATCGTTTTGCCGTCCGGTTGATCGGGGAGAGGACGACTAACGATAAACTGGTCGGCAGCGAGGGTCAGTTGTTGAATCCATTCGGGCTGCTGGGGATTAATCAGACTATTCTCGTAGCGATAGCGAGACTCTAAAGAAGATTGACCGTTTAAATTGGCATCGGGACGGGTACTAGCGGCAATTGTCACCGATTCTCCCACTTTAAGAGTAGCCGAAAAACTAGCCCCATGGAGATGATTTTCCCGATCGATTAAACCACGATAACGTTCCACGGCCAAATCAAAGCGATAATACCAGATATTAGCGGGAAAAACCTCCCCTTGACTGATTAATAGATAAAAAGGTACAGCATTGTCATAGGCAATCACTCTTACTCCTTTTTCCAGGGGACTAATAGCCATTTGCCAGTTAAAACTCTGGGTATTGCCGTGAAAATCACGATAATTGACAAAAGCAGTCAGATTCAGGGTTAAAGGAGAATTGCCGCGACGGTAGGTATAGCGAGTATAGGTGGTATTTTCTCCCTGTTCCATCCAGATACGCTTTTCTAGTAAGGCATCTCCACAGATAAAAGTCCAGACGGGAATTGTCCCTTCCAGATGAAAACTTTCGATATTAATATAGCCTTGCGGTTCGATCGTAGCACCTAACCAGCGATTGCTGGCCAGATGATAAATTTTCTGGTTATATTGTACCGATTCATCGATTTTAGTCACAAGAAGCGTTCTTTTCGTCGGTGGAGCCAAAGCAGCGATCAAGAGGCCATGATAACAGCGAGTTAGCAATCCGGCCACGGTTCCCGCAGCAAAACCACCGATACCATTAGTGACTAACCATTCGCGCTTTTCAGCCACCGGAAGATAATTACAGATATCCCGACCGAAACGGAGCTTGACCATGAGCTTCCAAATTCCTAGTAATTTTGTTATAATTAAAAATTGTGTCTTTATATCTATAGACTAACTCTATCTTAAGGAGGAAAATCGGCAGTGAGTAAACGTACTTTAGAAGGAACCACGCGCAAACAGAAGCGCACTTCCGGATTTAGAGCGAGAATGCGTAGCGTCAACGGACGCAAAGTGATTAAAGCTCGTCGGAAAAGAGGGCGCTATCGTTTAAGTGTTTAGGTTATTCTGGGAACCGACTAATTTTCGTGGGATTACCCCAAGTTCATCGCTTAAAACATCGACAGGATTTTCAAGCTGTCTATGGAAAAGGGAGGCGTTATCACGGTTCCCACTTAACCTTAATTAGTTTAGAGGATTCTGGCCAGGATAAGCCTCTTCCCAGTCGTTTTGGCATCTCGATTAGCAAGAAAGTTAGTAAAAAAGCGGTGGTTCGTAATCGACTAAAACGGCAAATGCGAGCGGCAATTCGGCAGTTATTGCCAGAAATAGCGACAGGATGGCGAGGGATAATCATTATCCGTTCCGAGGCGATCGAGTGCAATTATGAACATTTTTTGCGAGAATTAAAGCAGTTGTTAGTGAAGGCCAATATAATTCATGGGCATTAAAGAAGAAACTTTTTATGAAGGGGGTCCGCACATCGGCGACCTAATCATCAATATCCTGCTAGGATTTACGGTGATTTGTTTACCTTTGACCGTTGGGGCAGTGGTGCGGGCAATCTGGTTAAGATATAAGATAACCGATCGGCGGATTTCGATCACTGGGGGTTGGATGGGACGCGATCGCACAGATATTATCTATTCAGAAGTGGCAAAAGTGGCGAAAATGCCGAGAGGAATTGGTCTTTGGGGGGATATTGTCGTAACTCTCAAGGATAGAAGTCGTTTAGAAATGCGCTCGATGCCGAAATTCCGCGAAATTCATGACTATATTGCCGAAAGAGTCGCCGATAAAACCGGTCGTCCCCTAGAATCGATCATCAGTCAATAAAACAAAATAATCGATCGCCGAGATTCGATAAATTAGATTTGTCAAAGTGAACCCCTACTAAACGAGAAGGCATAGATTAAACCCATGGATTTTGGAGTCGGATTTATTTCCACAAATATCATGTTGCCAATCCTAGATTTTTTCTTTCGGATTGTCCATAGTTACGGTTTCGCCATCATTGCTTTAACGCTGGTGGTCAGATTTGCCGTCTTTCCCCTCAGCGCCGGCCAGATTCGCAATATGAGAAAAATGCGAATCACTCAACCCTTGATGAAGGAAAGACAGGCAGAAATTCAACAACGCTACAAAAATGACCCCCAAAAACAACAGGAGGAAATGGGCAAATTAATGCAGGAGTTGGGCAATCCCCTAGCGGGTTGTTTACCCCTGTTATTACAAATGCCGATTCTTTTGGCTTTATTTGCCACTCTGCGGGGTTCCCCCTTCTCGGACATTAACTATACCGTCGATTTACAAGTGCTGCCAAGGGAACAAATCGCCCTCGTCCAGCGGCAACCCTATGCCACCAAACCCCAAAACGTCTATATTGACGAATCTCTCCACTATCCCATCACCGCTTTTTTACCCCAAGGCAATAAAATCGCCCCGGGAGAACAGGTAAAAATCGACCTCCAAAACGACCAGGGCAAGTCTTTAAGCCAATTAGCCACGGAAGTACCCGAAAATAACCTAAAACCCACCTACGAGGTGCTTAAAGGGCAAGAACTGCTGCAAGTTAATGAAGACGGTTCCATCGTCGCTTTAGCCCCCGGAGATGCCAGTATTAAAGTTATCGTGCCGGGGATTGCCGCTAATACGGGTTTTCTCTTTATTGAGGCCCTGGGAAGAATTGGGGCAACCGGTGCGAATGGTGAAATTCACTGGGATATTTTGGCGATGGTGATCGCTTTCGGCATTAGTATCTATGTTAACCAAGAGTTATCCGGTGCCGGCGCGCCTTCGGGGGGGGCAGCCCAACAACAGCAAACGGTGAATAAAATCACCCCGATAATTTTTAGTATGATGTTCCTGTTTTTCCCCTTACCGGCGGGGGTATTGATGTATATCTTAACCGCGAACATCTTCCAAACTATTCAAACGGTGATTTTGATGCGGGAACCTTTACCGGAAAACCTGCAAAAATTGGTAGCGCAACAGGAAAAAACGGAAAAATCCCGCGATGCTCTCCCCTTTGAAAAACGTTCTAGCAAGAAAAAGGAAAAAACATCGTAATGAGTATATGGGAGCAAAATAGCGAGAAAGCTAAACAATGGCTGGAAAAACTGCTAAAGTTGATGGCCATGTCCGCAGATGTCCAGATTGGTGTGCAGGAATTGGGAACTGGACCTTCCTCCTGTTGGTTGATTATTGATAGCAGTCAATTGAGTCCCCAACAAGTGGAACTTCTCCTCGCTAACAAGGGTGAGGGACTGGATGCGATTCAATCCCTAGCTAATACGATTCTGAATATTGGTGTCGAGGCGGCAGAACATCAGTTCTATATTGTCGAAATCAATGGCTATCGTCAACAAAGACAGGCAGAACTTTTCGACTGGGTGAATCAAGCGGCGACGCAAGTGCGGCAAACAGGGCAGGAAATAGAATTAAAAGCCCTATCTTCGGCGGAACGTCGCCAAATTCATGCCTTTTTTCAGGAAGAAAACGATTTAACCACGGAAAGTCGCGGCGTGGAACCCGATCGCCGGTTAGTAATTCGTTTAAAATAAGACCAAAGGGTGGGGTAAAACCTGCCCTCTTGCGTTTTTTCGCCTGTTTTTGCTCTAAAAGCTCTGCCAGCCAAATTTTTGTCATCGATTGATGTTTTTAATAGTGCGATTAACTCCCCATCCAACTTTAAAAACCCGCTCCCTTGTCCCCACTTCCCACTTCCCACGAAAAACTTTTTGCCGCAAACCCTAGTTAGGGTCTGCTGAAAAAGTTTTTCGGTGGGGGTTGGGGGTTGGGGGTTGGGGGTTGGGGGTTGGGGGTTGGGGTGTGGGGTGTGGGGTTTTACCCATTTTCAGGTGGTCAATTACCTAATTTTCAGGGAAAAAGTCCCT
>NZ_JADBRW010000163.1:0-2798 GCF_020247025.1 Microcystis sp. M109S1 | reverse complement strand
TTTCCTTTAGTATTATCTGGTAATTGAGTGACAGAAACCGTTAAAGTATCCCCATCAATATCTGTAGGTGGATTAATATTTAAGGGGATAGGTTGACTATCTTCTGGTAAAGTAATAGTCTTATCTGCATCGGTGACAGGAGGGTTATTATCAGAAGTATTCTCAGGGGTAATAATAAAACTAATTGTTTGACTATCATTCCCACCTTTACCATCACTCACAGTATAAACAAAATTGCCCCCATTACCATTAACGTCCGCTAGAGGGGTGTAAAGCAAAGAAGTTAGAGAATTAATTGAAATCTCATCACCCACATTAATAACTGTACCATTACCTAAAGTTATTTTTCCTTTAGTATTATCTGGTAATTGAGTGACAGAAACCGTTAAAGTATCCCCATCAATATCTGTAGGTGGATTAATATTTAAGGGGATAGGTTGACTATCTTCTGGTAAAGTAATAGTTTTATCTGCATCGGTGACAGGAGGGTTATTAACAGGTGGATTCAGCGAATTATCATTATCCAGAATCGTGCCAATTCCCTCACCTTGAATCAGGATAGCATTGGTCACTCCTGTTAAATTCACCGTGAAGGTTTCCGTAGGCTCGCTAATTGTATCGCCCTTCACAGCAACTGCGATCTTTTTCTCCACTTCTCCCGGTGCAAACGTCAAAATTCCCGTTGAGGATTCATAATCTTTCCCCGCTTGAGCGGTTCCATCCGTCGTCGTAAATTGAGCCGTTACTGTTGTGTTTGTAGGGGCTGATAAACGAACTGTAAAATTAGCAGATTGAGTTCCTGTATTCCCCTCCGTCACTGTGGTATTTTCAATGCTCAAAGACGGTAACTGAATCGGTTCTCCAATTGGTTCCCCAAAACTGAACCGAAACACTAAATCATTAAAATCGCGATCGCCGCCGCCCCAAAAATCTTCCCAAGTCCAAGTCTGACTATCCTGTTGAGCATGGACATGATTCAAACCATCCTCATTCGCCGCCGCATAGGAAAAGAAAACCGGCGGGGCATTTTCCCCCTTGGCGATCGCCTGATCTGTCGTCCCGTTAGCGACTAGATACCATCCCAGATATTTCCCAGAAGGGACGTTAAACGTTTTACTATCAAACGCTTTCCCAGAGGCAAAAATTACCTTGTGGCGATCGCCTGACAAGGCCGCAGCTAAATAACCCTGATCCCCTGGTTTAATCCCATTAATTTCGCCATCTGGGGTATCAACCAAATAATAACCCATCTCGCTTTGAAAATCAGCGTCCTGACTGACAGCCTCCACTGTTAGGGGAACCTGTTGCCCTTTGTCTCCGGCTAAGACAATTCCTGCTTGAGCAATATTAAAAACAACATCGTTAAAATCTTGATCTCCCCCACCCGTCAAATCTTCCCAGTTAAGCCGCCAGATCCCGCGGCCAAGATGACTACTTTGGGAATGATCAAAATTATCAGGATTAGCTCCTTTCAGGGAGAAAAAAGCTAACCCAGATTGACCCTGATTTTGTCGATTATTTTCTAACCAATTAGCGCTGGTATTATTCTGAATCACATAAAACCCTAGACGACTACCCCCCGCAACGGTGAATTCCCGCCAATTTCCCGCTTGATTACCCGAATTAAAGAGAGTTTGTCGGCTGGGACTGCTTAAAGCGGCTTCGGCGAATCCTTCTTCACCGGGGGCGATACCTTCTACCCCACCTAAAGCATCCACCAGAAAGAATCCCACTTCATTATTAAAAGCTGCTTCTCGCAATGTCCACTGGACAACCATATTCACCCTTTCTGAGGGATTACCCGGAACGACTAAAACCTCGCCTAAATCATCTAACTGACTGATTTGAGGGGTTCCTAGCCAAGAAGTATCTTGATCTGAAAAGGAGAAATTAGCAGCCTCTGGATTAACTAATAATGGGGTTGATAGCAGAGAATCACTTTGATTAGCTAAGTTATCGCTCGCCGCCGCGCTCACGGGAGCAAGAAAATTGCTAGGAGAAGATAGGGTGAGAGGCGTGACTTGAGGAGCCACTTCTAGCGTTGTCGGAGCCAGCATAGATGGCGCTGTCGCCATCAAGGTCTGATCTACTCCCAAAAGACTTGAGCCATCTTCTAGAAGTATTGGGGGAAGTATTGGAAAATCCACTTATGCCTTCTGCTTGGATGTCTAGCTTGATTCATTAAATTAATCTTTGTTGGCATCTTAAGGGCGTTTCTTTTTACTGTCAATATATATAAATTATTTGCATATATATATATATATATATCATTAGTTTTGCTAATTATATTAAATCCGTTTTTAATAATATGATTAGAGTTCTTGCATAATTAATTTTCGAGAGTTCATATTAAATCTGGTTATTAAAAACTGATTATTTATTCCCCCTTTTGCATGAGTGCCTCTTGCCGTTCGGCTGTCCTGATATGTAGCCTATACTCAACGGATTTAGTTTTTTTGTCAGAGATTATCGCCACAAACAGAAACATAAATCGTAGGGTGCGAAGCGCGAAAGCGTAACGCACCAATTTAATAATCAAGTCGGTGCGTGGGGCGCGGATTATTAATTTGTTTTTTTGTCAGAGATTATCGCCGCAAACACGCACCCTACCAGATCTATACTCAACGGATTTAGAATAATAGGTTCCAATCTCAGTGATCTGTGCTACCATTCGGGGTAAATTCAAGCGATCTCCAGACACCTATGAGCAAGGTTCTCGTGTTGAATGCCTCCTACGAACCGCTAAATATTACCAGTTGGCGGCGCGCGATCGTTTTATTGTTGAAAGGAAAAGCTGA
>NZ_JADBRW010000162.1:0-2664 GCF_020247025.1 Microcystis sp. M109S1 | reverse complement strand
CTAATCTTACACAGCCCAAAGTGCGCCGCAATAGCGACTCTTGTTCTGGTGTGGGGTAAAATCGAAACCAATAGGCTTTTTCCATATTTTACATTCTGGCATATATCGTGTAAATGCGCTAATATTTAGCGGTAAAGCCGTCGTAGAACGACGGGGTTTCAGACCCAAAATTTTCGATGACTACCAGAATCAAGGAAATCTTTCAGACAGGACAACCCGATCAATCCGTCACCGTGCAGGGTTGGGTGAGAACAAAACGAGAATTAAAAGAATTTACTTTCCTGGAAGTTAATGATGGCTCATCCCTAGCTAACTTACAAGTTATCCTCGAACCGACTTTACCCGATTATGAAAATGTACTAAAGTCAATTAGTACGGGAGTGGCGATCGCTGTTTCGGGAAATTTGGTTCCTTCCCCGGGTAAAGGGCAAAATATCGAGTTAAAAGCGGCCGAAATCACCCTTTATGGTGACTGTCCTGCGGATTATCCCCTACAAAAGAAACGTCATTCCTTTGAATTTCTGAGAACTATTGCCCATCTGCGAGCAAGAACCAACACCCTAGGAGCAGTAATGCGGGTTAGAAACGCTTGCGCTACCGCTATCCACACTTTTTTCCAAGAAAAAGGCTTTATTTGGGTACATACTCCTATTATTACCGCTAACGACTGCGAAGGTGCGGGAGAATTATTTACTGTCACCAGTTTAGACTTAAAAAAACCCGCCAATTTTGCCGAGGATTTCTTTGGTAAACGGGCCTATTTAACCGTGAGTGGACAATTACAAGCGGAAGTAATGGCTATGGCCCTATCTAATGTTTACACTTTTGGCCCGACTTTTCGCGCCGAAAATTCTAATACTTCCCGTCATCTGGCCGAGTTTTGGATGGTGGAACCGGAAATGGCTTTTTGTGACTTGGAAGGAGATCAAGATTTAGCGGAGGCATTTCTCAAATATATCTTTAAATTCGTCTTAGAAAATTGTCCCGAAGATTTGCAGTTTTTTAACGAACGTATCGATAAAACGGTGTTAAGTACGGCCGAGAATATCGTTAATAGTGAGTTTGGCCGGATTACCTACAGCGAAGCGATCGAGTTATTAGAAAAAGCCGATCGTCAGTTCGAGTTTCCAGTAGAATGGGGCGTAGATCTACAGTCAGAACACGAACGTTATCTAGCGGAGGAACTATTTAAAAAACCCGTGATTGTCACCAATTATCCCAAGACAATCAAAGCTTTTTATATGCGTCTAGATGACAATAATAAAACTGTTTCCGCTATGGATATTTTAGCGCCCAAGATCGGCGAAATTATCGGCGGTTCCCAACGGGAAGAACGATTAGATATACTGAGACAAAGAATGCAGGAACAGGGAATGAATCCGGATGATTTGTGGTGGTATTTAGATCTGCGTCGCTACGGTTCCGTTCCCCACGCCGGTTTTGGTTTAGGGTTCGAGCGTCTGGTACAATTCATGACAGGAATGACCAATATTCGCGATGTGATTCCTTTCCCCCGTACCCCTTTAAGTGCCGACTTTTAGAATGATGTCTGGGATCGACGGGAAAAAGGTTGTAATCCTCAAGCTTAGAGTGGGTGAATTTTGCTAAGTTTAGCCTGATTGATAATGATAGCGAGCTTGTAAAAAATAAACCTTATTTCCTGTGACTTTATAAACTAAACGATGCTCTAAGTCGATCCGTCGTGACCAAGTGTCGGCAGCAATATACTTAAGAGGTTCGGGTTTACCCAATCCTGTAAACGGATCGCCATCCAAAATATCTGCTACTAAGTCTAAGATTTTATCGCCTTTTTTCGGTTCGTTCTGATACCACCAGGCTAAATCTGCTTTGAAATCAGGACTAAAAACGGGCAAATAACCATGAATAGAATTGTTTTTAGGTTTATCTGGCTTATTTTCTCTTTTAGGACTCAATTCCTAACTCCTCTTTTAATTCAGCTAATGTTTGAGGAGTTGCATCTTCCGTCTCTGTCCATGCTAAAGAGCGAAATAAGCGTTTGGCATTTTCTGGCGATCGCCATAAATAAACACACTCTAATAAACTGGAAAGCTCATCTTCAGCAATTAACGCCACATTTTTCTGATTGCGACGCTTAATGACGATAATTTGAGATTCCTCACACACCTGATCTAAGAGACTCGCTAAATTCATTCTCGCCTGAGAGTAGGTGGTTTCTTTGCTTAACATGATTTTTAGGGGATACTTGTACAACCTTATTGTACAATTCCAAGCTCTTGAACTCCCCAAAAACCCCAAAATCTCGATCGCTGGTTAGGGAGAGAAATGTAAAGATTTATAAAATTGTATCTTTTAATACAGTTGTGGGGGGTGGGAATGTGTATTGTTTTGCTAGCCGCCATTGGTGTTGGGTTGGGCTATTGCTTGACCTGACTGCGAGGGGGCAAACACTTATGTACTGCGTAGCGAATGGTGATGAAAAAAAGATTTTTCAGATGGCTACCAATTTTAGCCTTAACTACAGCTTTATGTTCTAACTTCTATCAGAATCACGATGATATTGCTCAAGCTCGTAATTTAAGACGTGTAAGCAATGGTTTTGCTTTCGAGATTCAGAATTGTAATAAAGACAATAATTCTGTAGTTTGTACTTTTATGGTTGCAAACTTAGGGGAAGTCAGAGAT